>JBGPXN010000087.1:0-18470 GCA_041492755.1 Methylomirabilia bacterium
CCGCACCCGCTCGCCCGAACGCAGCCCTGCGGGCTGCGCACGGGACGAGGGGGGCCCACTCCGCCGGCCCCACGGGACTCTCCCCTGCGCCACCCGCCCGGCTTCCCGCTCGTCGCGCAGGAATGATCCGGTTAGCTCGCGGGTGCTTGCGCGGGGTCGCGGGCCGCGAACTCCAGCTCGACGACACCGGAATCGAGGCGGCGGCTCCGGACGTCCGTGAATCGCGTCAAGAGATCGAGCATGCGGCGGTTGTCGGCGAGCACCCACGCCCGGAAGCGCGTGATGCCGCGCGCGCTCGCCGCGCGGAGCAGATCGCCGAGCAGCATCGTGCCGAGCCCGAGCTCCTGCCAGCCGTCCTGCACCACGAAGGCGACCTCGGCGGCGTGCGGGTCCTCGGTGGGCTCGTAGCGGGCGACCGCGACGATCTCGTGGCCGCCGCTGTCCGCCGGCTCGGCGACGAGCGCCAGGCGCCTCTGGTAGTCCACGGTCGCGAGCAATGTCGCCCAGTCCGGCGGCAACCGCCGCATGACGGTGAAGAACCGCTGGTACGCGGTGTGGCGGCTGAGGCGGTCATACATGCTCACCAACCGCGGGGCGTCGTCGGCGCGGATGGGACGCACGCGCACGCGCGCGCCATTCTTCAGCGTGGCGTCGTGTTCGAGCTCCGTCGGGTACGCCGCCAGGGTCATCAGGTCTTCCGCTCCGCCGCGACGGCAGTATGACAGCGCGCCGGTGTCACGGCGAAGGGCGACGGGTCTCGGGGCGCTTGAAGCGGCGGATGTGATTCGACACCGCCTGGCCCCGCGAGGGCGACGGGTGCGGCGGAGACGCCCCGCCACTGGCCCCATCTGAGGCGCCCATACACCGGCGCCGGCCCCAAGTTGTTGATTTGCTGGTTCTTGGCGGTGGCACCGCGCGTGCATTTCCTCACGCGCCGAGTGTCGAGAAAGTTCTTCCGGCCGTCGAAGATTGTGCGCGGTAGATAGTACCGGCGTTGCTCGCAAGAGGAGGACGGACGTGGCGAAGGGACGATGGCTGATGATACGACTGGTCGGTGTCTGGACAATCGCGGTGGTCGCGACGACGCTCGCGTGTGCCGGCGCTCAGGAGCGCATCGACCTCGCGCAGCGCGGAGAGCGCTTGTTCACCGTGCAGGGTTGCTATGGCTGCCACATGGTCGGGAAGTTCGGAACGCCGATCGGCCCCGACCTGTCCCACGTGGGGTTCAAGTACAGCGCGGCGTATCTGCGAGGGTGGTTGCGGGACCCGCAGATGCAGCGCCCGTCCGCGCACATGCCCAAGCTCGAGCTGGAGCCAACCGAGGTGGAAGCGCTCGCCGCCTACCTCGCGTCCTTGCGATGATCGTTCTCGTGGTCAACTGCGGCAGCTCGTCCGTCAAGTTCCAGGTGCTGGACGTGACGGATGCCGCCGACGCGGCGCCGCGCCGGCTGGCGCGTGGCGCGGTGGACCGGATCGGCGGCCACGCTGCGGTCAGGCTCGAGACCACGAGCGGCCAGACGTTCTGCGCGACCGAGGACGTCGCGGATCACCGGGCGGCGGTCGAGCGCGCGCTCGCCTGGGCGCGCGCCACCGGCCTGCTCGGTCGCATCGAGGCGGTGGGCCACCGGGTGGTCCACGGGGGCGATCGCTTCGAGGGGCCGGCCGTGCTGAACGACGACGCCGTCAAGGCGATCGAAGCGCTCGCCCCGCTGGCGCCGCTTCACAACACACCGAGTCTGGCCGGCATCGAGGCGTGTCGCTCCGTGTTCGGCCCCGACATGCCGATGGTCGGGGTCTTCGACACCGCGTTCCACGCGCCGCTGCCCGAAGTCGCGCGCCGCTACGCGATCCCGTCGGAGCTGGCCGACCGTCATCGCATTCGCCGCTACGGCTTTCACGGCACCTCCTACCGCTCGGTGCTCGCCAGCTACGCCCGGCTCACGGGCGGACCCGTCGAGGCGGCCCGTCTCGTCGTCCTGCACCTGGGCAGCGGTTGCTCGGCCGCCGCCATCGCGCACGGCCGGTCCGTGGACACGTCGATGGGGCTGACGCCGCTCGAAGGCCTCGTGATGGGCACGCGCTCGGGCGACATCGACCCCGGCATCATCGGCTATCTGCAACGACAGACGGGCGTTCGCCTGGAGGAAATCGAGCGCTGGCTCCAGGAGGGCTCCGGACTCCTCGGGCTGTCCGGTCGCAGCGCGAACGTGACGGACTTGCTCGCGGCCGAGGCGGGCGATCCAGCGGCCCGGCTCGCCCTCGAGGTGTTCTGCCATCGCGCGCGCAAGTACGTGGGCGCGTACCTGGCCGTCCTCGGCGGGGCCGACGCCGTGATCTTCACCGGTGGGATCGGTGAGGGCGCACCCGAGATTCGCGCGCGCATTCTCAGCGGCCTGGAGTGGTTCGGGCTCGCGCTCGACCCGGAGGCGAACGCGCGGGCGACCGGCAAGGCCGCGTGTATCAGTGCGGCGGGCGCCCGCGTCGGCACCTGGATGATTCCGACGGACGAGGAAGCGGTCATCGCCCGTGACACCGTGGACACGGTGGCGGCGATGCCGGGATGCAGAGCGGCGTGAGCGTGGCGCGGCGCGAGCGCGGGGTCGTCACGGGCGATCGTGACCGCTGGGCGGCCGGCTACGGCGCCATCCGTCACATGGAGACGACCCGCGTGCGGCTCCAAGAGATGATACTGGGGCTGGGCGCGGGCGGGATGCGGGGTGACGGCCAGCCGGTCTGGGACGTTCTGGCCGCGGCCGACCGTGTCGCGAATGCCGGCATGTGGCTCGTCGTGCACGAGACCTACGCGCGCAACGTGTATCTCGACGGCCGCGCGCTCGGTGCCGGGGACTTCAAGCCGAAGCCCGAAGGCCACACCGGTGGCGCGCTGAACATGGTGCCCGCCTACGTCGGGTACATGCTCGCGAACGCGCTCAGCGGGATCACGCGCTCGTGGGTGATGGGCCAGGGGCATTGCGTCGCCGCGATCGACAGCGTGAACCTCCTGCTCGGCAACATGACGCCGGCCCACGCGGCCCGATACAGCGTCTCCGACGCCGGGTTGACGCGTTACGTCCGCGACTTCTACTCGTGCCGACTGGGCGCGGACGGCCGCCAGGACTCGCCGCTCGGCAGCCACGTCAACGTGCACACCGCCGGTGGCCTGGCCGAGGGCGGCTACCTCGGCTGCGTGGAGCTGCAGTGGGTGCACGCGCCGCTGCCCGGCGAGCGGCTCGTCGCGTTCCTGAGCGACGGCGCGTTCGAGGAGCAGCGGGGGAGCGACTGGGCGCCGCGCTGGTGGCGATCGGAGGATTCCGGGCTCGTCGCGCCCATCATGATCGCCAACGGCCGGCGCATCGATCAGCGCACGACGATGGCGCAGCAGGGCGGCGTCGCCTGGCTCGTGCGCCATCTGCGCTTGAACCACTTCGATCCGTTCGTCTTCGACGGCAAGGACCCCGCGGCCTTCGCGTGGGCGATCCTCGAGATCGAGCGCCGTCTGGAGGCCGCGGCCGCCGCGGTGAACGCGGGTCGCGGGCGCTACCCGGTGCCGCTGCCGTACGGCATTGCCGTGGCGCCCAAGGGCGCCGGGTTCTACGGCGCCGGCACGAACCTCGCGCACAACCTGCCGCTCGGCGACAACCCCCACCAGGACGTGACGGCCGCCCGGCGATTCAACGCGAGCGCGCGCCGACTCTGGGTCGGCGAGAGCGAGCTGCGGGACGCCACCGCCACGCTGCAGCACCACGAGCACGCGTCGCGGCCGCGCGAGCGTGACCACCCGCTCGCGACGCGGCGAGTGCGGGCGTCCAACGTGCCCGAGCTCTCGTTCCGGCCGGTGCCGGCCGACCGCGCCGATGCGACGAAGCGCAGCGTCTCATGTCCGATGGCGGGCGTCGACGACGGCTTCCTGGCCTGGGTGCAAGCCAACGCCGATCTGAGGCCGCGGGTGGGCAACCCGGACGAGATGCGTAGCAATCGCATGCAGCGGACCCTGGACGCGCTGAAGTTCCGCGTGGCCAACCCGGAGCCCGGCATTCCCGAGGCGGTGAACGGCGCCGTCGTGACCGCGCTCAACGAGGAGGCGGTGGCGTCGGCGGCCCTCGGCAACAAGGGCGGCATCAACATCGTCGTCACCTACGAGGCGTTCGGCGCGAAGATGCACGGCGTCGTCCGGCAGGAGATCATCGTCGCCGACGAGCAGCGCGCCGCCGGGCACTCCCCGGGCTGGCTCTCCGTGCCGCTCGTGCTGACCTCGCACACCTGGGAGAACGCGAAGAACGAGCGCTCGCATCAGGATCCCGCGATGGCCGAGGCCATGCTCGGCGAGCCGACCGACGTCTCGCGTGTGCTCTTTCCCGCCGATCACAACAGCGCGGCGGCCGTGATGGAACAGGTGTACCGGACGCACGGCCAGATCTGGACGCTGGTCGTCCCGAAGGGCGCCGGCGTCGCCGATCTCTTCACCGCGGACGAGGCGCGCGCGCTGTTCCGCGACGGCGGCGCGCGCCTGGAGTGGGCGAGCCATCGGCCCGACGCCGCGCGCGTGGTGATCACCGCCGTCGGCGCCTATCAGCTGGCCGAGGCGCTCGCGGCCGGCGCCCGGCTGCGCGCGCGCGACGTCCCGCACATCCTGGTGTATCTCCTGGAGCCGGGACGCTTCCGTCTTCCGCGCAACGCCCGCGAGGCGCGTCACGCCGTGCCCGACGCCGTCTGCGCGGCACTCTATCCCGCGTCGGCGCCGATCCGCGTGTTCCTCACGCACACGCGGCCGGCCGCGATCGTCGGATCACTCGCGCCCACGGCGCGGGGGAGCGACCCCATCGGCCTCGGCTACGCCAACCACGGAGGCACGCTGGACGTCGCCGGCTTGCTCTTCGTCAATGGCGCGTCGTGGGCGCACGCGCTGGCCGCGCTGGCTCCCGCCCTCGGGGTAACGCGCGACTCGCTACTCACCGCCGACGAAATCGGCGCCCTCGAGCATCGACACTCACCCGAGGGCATCATCGTTCCCTCGCAAGACTGACGGAGACCCATCATGGCCACTCGACGTGCGGGCGGACTTGCCGGCGGCAGACAGCGCACCGCCGGGCAACGACGAACCGCCAGCGAACGACAGACCGTCAGCGAACGACGGACCGCCCGGCCGACGCCGGCGTTCGCCCGGATTCTCGTCCCGGTGGACTTTTCGTCAGCGTCCACTGCGGCGTTGGCCACGGCGACCCGCCTGGCGCGTGACCTGGGCGCCGCGCTCGTGCTCCTGCACGTGACGGTCGAAGCCCCGCTCTACTCGGAACCGCCGTTCTCGGGCCGCCGCATCCGCGACGTGTACCGGGGGGCCGCGGAATGGGCGCGCCGCCGGCTCGACGGGCTCTCCCGGCGGGCGCGCGCGGCCGGGCTCGACGTCCGCACGGACGTTCGCGCCGGCGTCCCGCATCGCGAGATCGTCGCTCGGGCGAACGCGGTGCGCGCCGGCCTGATCGTGATGGGCACGCACGGGCGCGGTGGCGTCGAGCGGAGCCTGCTCGGCAGCGTGGCCGATCGCGTGGTCCGCACCGCGCCGTGCCCGGTGCTCACCGTCCGCGGCCGCCGGTGAGCGTCCGCGCGTGAGCGACGGCGCCGATCGTCGGTCGCTCACCGCGTTCTTCGCCCCGCGCAGCGTCGCGGTCATCGGCGCCTCCCGCGACCCCGCGAAGGTCGGCGGCAGTGTGCTCGCCAATCTTCGGGCTGGCGGCTTCCCCGGCCGTATCGTGGCCGTCAACGAGCGCGCGGACAGCGTCCAGGGCCTGCCGGCCGTTCCGTCGTTGCGGGCGGCGGAGGGACCAATCGACCTCGCGGTGGTGACGGTGCCGGCGCCCGGTGTGCTCGCCGTGCTCGACGACTGCGCGGCGGCCGGCGTCGGGGGCGTGATCGTGATCTCGGCCGGGTTCCGCGAGTCGGGCGCGGACGGGGCAGAGCGGGAACGTGCGCTGCGCGACTGGCTGAGGGGGAGGCGATTCCGGCTGCTCGGTCCGAATTGCCTGGGATGGATTCGCCCGGCGCGGCGACTCAACGCCACGTTTGCGCCGGGGATGCCGTTGCCGGGCGGCATCGCCTTCGTTTCGCACTCGGGCGCGCTCGCGGTGGCCATCCTCGACTGGTCACGCGAGCGGCGCATCGGCTTCTCGCTCTTTGCGAGCCTCGGCAATCAGGCCGACGTGACCGAGGCCGACGTGCTGAGCGCGGCCGCGGCCGATGACGAGACGCGCGTGATCGTCGCGTACCTGGAAGGCGTGGCGAGCGGCAGCGCCTTCGTCGCCGCGCTGGGCGAAGCGGCGAGTCGCAAGCCGGTGGTGGTGTTGAAAGCCGGTAGATCGGCGGAAGGCGCCCGCGCCGTCGCCTCGCACACCGGCGCGCTGGCCGGATCGGACGAGGCGTTCGATGCGGCCGTCCGGCGGGCCGGCGCCGTGCGGGCGCGGAGTATCGAAGAGCTCTTCGACCTCGCGCGCGGACTGGCCACGCAGCCGCTGCCGCGCGGTCGCCGCCTGCTCGTCCTGACCAACGGAGGCGGGCTTGGGATCGTCGCGACTGACGCCGCGCGGGCCGCCGGCTTGACCGTCGCTCCGCCCCCGCCCGACGTCGGTCGCGCGCTCCAGGCCGTGCTGCCGCCGATGGCGAGCCTGCGCAACCCGATCGACCTGATCGGTGATGCCGGCGCCGAGCGCTATGGCAGCGCGCTGCACGCGGTCGGCGACGGCCGGGCCGCCGACGCGACGCTCGTGGTGTTGACGGCGCAAGCGGCTACCGACGCCGTCGGCGTCGCGCGCGCCGTGGTCGGCGCGACGCGAGACTGGACGACGCCCGTCACCGCGGCGTTCGTCGGCGGCGCGCGGGTGGCGGCCGGCACCACCGCGCTCGAGGAGGCCGGCATTCCGTGCTACCCGTTTCCGGAGCGCGCCGTCGGCGTGCTCGCGGGGATGGCCATGGTCGCCGAGCGCCGCCGCGAGCGCGTGCCGCCGCCAGCCCCCGTCGACACCGGCCGGCGCGAGCGCGCGCTGCGCTCGCTGGGCCGCCCGGGCGTGGTCGGCGCCCATCTCGACCTGCTGGATCTGCAGCCCGTCTTCGCCGAGTACGGCGTGCCGGTGGCGCGGGCGCACGTGGCCCGGACACCGGTGGAAGCGGGCGCGCGCGCCTCGGACATCGGGTTTCCGGTTGCCCTCAAGCTGCGGTCGCCGGACATCACGCACAAGACCGACGTCGGCGGAGTCCGACTCGGTCTGACCTCGGCGTCCGCCGTCGCGGAGGCCGCGGAGGCGATGCTCGCGCACGTCGGGGCCACGCGTCCGGACGCGCGGCTCGACGGCGTGCTGGTGCAGGCGATGGTGGCTTCGGGGCAAGAGCTGCTGGTCGGGGCTCACGAGGACGCGCAGTTCGGCTGCCTCGTCGTGGTCGGCGCCGGCGGCATCGACGTCGAGGTTCTCCGGGATACGGCGACCCGGCTGGCCCCCGTCACGCCCCACGAAGCCGCCACGATGCTGGACGAGCTGCGCCTCGCGCCGCTGCTGCGCGGCACGCGCGGCCGGCCACCGGCCGATCTTGCCGCGCTGACGCGCATCGTGGCGGCCTTCTCCACGCTCGCCATCGAGCTGCCCGAGCTGGCGGAGATCGAGATCAATCCGCTCGTCGCGGGCGCGAAGGGCGCCGTCGCGCTCGACGCACGGGCCGTCTTGGCCGCGACGCCGTCGACTCGCTGAGCCGTCGCGGGCGCCCCGGGCGCCTCGCGGTGTTCAGCGGAGGCCGGAACCGTTCAGCAGGGGCGCGCGCCGTTCACCGGATCTCGTATTTCGAGACGAGGCGGTGGAACGTCTTGCGGTCGATCCCGGCCGCCTTCGCGGCCGCCGAGATGTTGCCCCCGTGCGTCTCGAGCAGATCGCGAAGGTACGCGCCCTCGAACGTGCGCATCCACTGCTCGCGCGCCTCGTGGAGGGCCAGGCCGGCCGTCGCGCCGGCCGCGCCCGCCGTGGCGGTCGCCGCCGGCGGCCGCGCGGCGGCGTGCAACACGTAGTCGGGCAGGTCCCGTCGCGTCACGGTCGCGGTGTCGGCGAGCGCGCAGGCGCGCTCCACGATGTTCTGCAGCTCGCGCACGTTGCCGGGCCAGGGGTACGCCTCCAGGGCGGCGAGCGCTTCCGGATCGAACGCCGTGACCCGCCGCTGTCCGTACCGCTGCAAGAAGGATCGGGCGAGCAGCTCGACGTCGCCGGCCCGCGCGCGCAACGGCGGCAGCTCGATGGCGATCACGTTCACACGGTAGAAGAGGTCGTCGCGGAACTCGCCCTTGGCGACACTCTCGCGCAGATTGCGGTTGGTGGCCGAGACCACGCGCACGTCGACGGGCACCTGGCCGGTGCCGCCCACGCGCCGGATCTCGCGCTCCTGCAGCACGCGCAGGAGCTTCGATTGCAGGCCGAGCGGGAGCTCGCCGATCTCGTCCAGGAAGAGCGTGCCGTGGTGGGCCAGCTCCATGAGCCCGGGCTTGCTGCGCACGGCGCCGGTGAAGGCGCCTTTTTCGTGGCCGAAGAGCTCGGACTCGAGGAGGTTCTCCGGCAGCGACGCGCAGTCCACGGGCACGAACGGCTGCGAGGCGCGCGGACTGTTGGCGTGGACCGCGCGCGCCACCAGCTCCTTGCCCGTCCCCGACTCGCCCAGGACCAGGATGTTCGCCTCCGAGCGCGCGGCCTTCTTGACCAGCTCGCACACGCTGGCCATGATCGAGCTGCGACCGAGCACGCGGTCGAGGCCGAACGTGCTCTGCAGTTGCTGGCGGAGGTTGCGGTTCTCGATCTGGAGCGTGCGCTGCTTCACGGCCCGATCGACGGCGACGGTGAGCTGATCCAGCGAGAAGTTCTTCGGCAGGTAGTCGAACGCGCCTTCCTTCACGGCGGCGACCGCGGACTCGATGGTGGCGAAGGCGGTGATGACGATGACGGGGAGCGCCGGATCGATCTCGTGAACGCGCCGCATGAGCTCCAGGCCGTCCATCCCCGGCATCTTCAAGTCGGTCAGGAGGACGTCGGGCCGCGTCGACTCCACCAGCTCGAGGGCACGCTCGGGATCGGTCGCGCCGGCGCACTCGCATCCCGCCCGCCGCAGCAGGCGCGTGCACGTCTCGACCATGTCCGGCTCGTCGTCGACGATCACCACCCGTACGCCGGTCATCGCGCCGCCCCGGTTTCGGCGGGGGCCAACGTTACGTAGGCCCTGGTGACGTCGGCGGCGGACGTTGGAGAGAGCAGCCGGATGGTAAGCACCGACCGATTATACGCAACGGGTCTACGCCGCCGGCATGGGGGAGGCTGAAGGACGCGGAACGTCGGCCGACGCCTTCCCGGGCTTGACGAGGGGCCGACGGATGCCCAATGCTCTCGCCCTGCGTCGTGACCGACCACGAGAGGAGTGAGTCATGGGCCGCTGGGACCCTGGCCGCATCGTGCGCTACCCCGATCCCGCCGTGCAGGTGCTCGATCCGCGCTTCACCCGCTATCGGCTCGCCAACGCGGCGGTGGAGCGTCTCGCCACCGGCCTGCGCTGGGCCGAGGGCCCGGTGTGGTTCGGGGACGGACACTATGTGCTGTGCAGCGACATTCCGAACGACCGCATCGTGCGCTGGACGGAAGATGGCAATGTCTGGTCCGCCGCCGGCGGGGGCGGAGAAGGGTTCGACGGCGTGCACGTCTTCGCGCCCGACGGTACCCGCATCGGCCAGATCCTGCTGCCCGAGAAGTGCGCCAACATCTTCGGCGGGACCAAGCGCAACCGGCTCTTCATGGCGGCCAGCCAGTCGATCTACGCCCTCTACGTCGAAGCCCAGGGCGTCCCCGGCGGATAGTGAACCGAAGCCCCGCGGAGACCGGGCGAAGGAGTCACGGATGAACAGAGACCGGTTCGGCAACCCGCACGCGCCCGCGCTTCCGTACGCGCGCGGGCGCCTCCTCGCGAGCACCGAGGACGACTTCCGCAAGCTCCGCCGCGCGTGGAGCCTCATCCGCCGGCACGGCCTCGACTCCATCTTCGTCTTCACGGGCCTCGAACACGGGCTGGCGATGACGCTTCTGCATGATCCTTCTCCAAGACCACCGGATGCTGACGGTGCATTTCGTCGGCATGCCGCCGGGGACGGCCAACATCCTGTTCAAGTTCGTCCGACCGGAGACGCTCGATCGGTTCGGCGGAGGGGAGAAATTCGCGCAGGCGGTCGACGCGGCCGTCACCACGCTCGCGACGCTACTTCGTGAGCCCGAGTGCATCAATACCCTGCTGTTCGGCGACGCCTGAAGCCCTGCTGCCCAGCGACGCTTGAAGGAGACGGAGACAACGCCATGCTCGATCTCGTGATCCGCGGTGGACAGGTCGTGACCCCTCAAGGTGTGGGTGCGTGGGACGTCGGTGTCGAGGGCGAGCGCATCGTCGCCGTCGCCGCGCCCGGCACGCTGCCCGGCGAGGCCGGGCGCGCCATCGACGCCACCGGCAAGCTCGTCATCCCCGGCGGCATCGATCCGCACGTGCACACCCACTGGCCGATTCCGGCGCTGGGCGGCGGCCACACGACGAGCGCGCCGCCCGAGCAGGTGAGCCGCGCCGCCATCTTCGGCGGCACCACCACGCTCATCGACTTCGCGGTCTGGGAGCCGGGCATGACGATCGCGCGCGCGATCGAGGAGAAAGAGAAGGTCTGGCGCCAGGGCTATACGGACTACGGCCTGCACGTGATGCTGCAGGGCGCGGTTCCACCGGACGTCATCGACCAGATGCCGGAAGCCATCCAGGCCGGCTTCGCGAGCTTCAAGATCTTCACCACCGACGTGCGGCCCATCGGCAAGGGCCGCATGATCCGTCTCGGCCACCTGTGGGCCATCATGGAGACGGCGGCCAAGCACGGCGGCATTCTCGCCATCCACGCCGAGGACGACGACCTCGTCATGTACATGTACGAGCGCGTCGAGCGCGAGGGCCGCACCGACATCCAGCACATGCCGCTGGTCCACAGCGCCATGTCCGAGGACATCTCGTTCCGCCGCGTGCTGCGCCTGGCCCGCTACGTCGAGGGCGCCGCCGTGTACTTCGTGCACGTGAGCGCCGGGGCGGGCGTCGAGGCCATCGCTGAGGCGCGCGGCGAGGGCCGGGCCATCTACGGCGAGACGTTGCACCACTACGCGACGTTCACCGCCGAGGTCTACCAGCGGCCCGACGGCGTGCAGTACCACACGTACCCCTCGCTGAAGCACGAGGAGGACCGCCAGCGCCTCTGGAGCGGGCTCAAGAACGGCACGCTGAGCACCGTCGCCACCGACGAGCTGTGCACGCCGCGCGCGATCAAGGTGCGCAGCCGCCACGTCGCCGACGCCACCGGCGGCCACGTCGGCGTGGAGACGCGCGTGCCGATCATCTACACCGAGGGCGTGTCCAAGCGCAGTATGTCGCTCGAGCGCTTCGTCGCCGTCACGTCAACGAACGCGGCGAAGGTCCTCGGCCTCTACCCGCGCAAGGGCGTGATCGCCCCGGGCAGCGACGCCGACGTCGTCGTCTTCGACCCCACCGTCCGGCGCGCGCTCCGCTCCGAGGATCTGCACGGCTCCGACTACAGCGCGTGGGACGGCTGGGAGGTGCACGGCTGGCCGGCCGCGGTGATCCTGCGCGGCAAGGTGGTCGTCGAGAACGGCAAGCTCAGCGGTCAGGCGGGCGACGGCCGCCGCGTTCCGGGGAAGCTCGCCGCTGCCATCCAGGACGGCCCCGCCGTGTGAAGCGGCGGATCCTGCGCCCTCAGCTCGCGTCCCAGCGTCAGAGTCCGCCGACCGGAGCGGCGCGAAGACCATTGAGCCCGTGGCGACGAAGAAGAGTTCGGTGTCCTGGCAAGCCGCTGGGGGCACTGCCAGACCAGCCGGTGCTTTTATGCTTCGCCCGCGGCCTCAATTTTTAGGATCAGCGCTTCGACCGTGTCGGCTTCGCGCTGTCGGCCAAGCTGGCGCCATCCAGCCTCGGCACGCCTGAGAACCGCGACCCCCTCGTCGCGGCGTCCAGTAGCGGCCAGGAGCGGGCCCCACGTGGTGCCGATCGCAGAAATCCCATCGAGCTGGCCCACCCGCTCTACAAGGAGATAGGCTTGCTCTAACAAGGGAAGAGCCTCGTGAACGTGGCCCTGGGCAACGTGAATGGTCGCGATGGACCAGAGAGCCGCGGCCTGCCGCACGGCATCGCCGAGGCGCTCGTAGACGGGCAACTCTTCCTCTTGGCGAATGCGCAGGGCCTCGTCGAACTGGCCCCGGACCGCCAGGATGCCGGCGATCCTGCCCTGGGTGATGGCGCGAGATCTGACATCGCCGAGGCGCTCGTAGACAGGTAACTCTTCCTCCTGGTGGATGCGCAGGGCCTCGTCGAGCTGGCCCCGGTCCTGGAGAATGTCGGCGATCTTTCCTTGGGTGATGGCGCGGGAGTGGACATCGCCCAGGCGCGCAAAGGCGGGCAACTCTTCCTCCTGGCGGATGCGCAGGGCCTCGTCGAGCTGGCCCCGGTCCTGGAGAATGTCGGCGATCTGGCCTCGGGTGACGGCGTGAGAGCGGACGTCGCCGAGGCGCTCGTAGACGGGCAACTCCTCCTCCTGACGGATGCGCAGGGCCTCGTCGAGCTGGCCCTGGGCCTGGAGAACGTCGGCGATCTTTCCCTGGGTGATGGCACGGGAGCGGACATCACCCAGGCGCTCGTAGACGGGCAACTCTTCCTCTTGGCGGATGCGCAGGGCCTCGTCGAGCTCGCCGAGCAACTTCAAATGATCTGCGATCTCGTCCCACCAGCCCGCGACGCTCGTGAGAATGGCTGGATCGGTCGCGTGTTGCTGAGCAGCGATTCGAGAGCGAAGCTCCTCGATGCGCTGCCGCCGCTCCTCGGCTGTCATGCGTGGGTCGGGGCCGGCCATCCACGTGCGAGACTCGAGCGGCCGGAAGTCGACGGGGGCCAGCTCGGGGAAAACGATCGTGTCACTGCGCCAGTCGAAGAAATCCGGCGCCCCTCGCAGGAGCAGGCCGACGACTCGCTCCGGCACCCACAGGACGACCGGCCTGCCCACCGCCCCCGGCCATTCCGGCCGGCGCAGGTTGAGCGCTTCCAGGATCGGATACCGCGTGGCCGCGGCCTCGAGGGCGCGCTCGAGACCGAGGATCATCACTGGCCCCTGCGGAGGCCCGTCGACCTGCGCCTTGATTTCGGCCAGCAAGTCAGTGGTGTCGGCGGTGACACGAACGACGTGGACCGGTATGCCAGGCATCGAGTCCCGGATGACGCCGATGAGCCCCTCGCAGGTCGGTCGGCTGTTGCAGATTGCCAGGTAGAGCGCAAACCCGTCGGCGCGAGCCAGCCCACGCCGGAGGCTGCGGAGCCCCCCGCCGGCCGCCTCAGCGAGAGCGAGCGAAGCGGTCGAGGGTTCTGAGGACAGGGTTCACCTCGTACCACGGCGCGCCGTTCATGTACTCGAACACGTAGAGCAGGAAGAGCATTTGCTGGTGCAGATCGTCCTTGGGAATATCGTCCCGGGGATCGTCGAACGCCGCGAGCTTTGGCCACGCCTCGTCGGGCACCTCCCGAAGGAGGCTGTTGGCGTAGTGGCGCACCGCCTGCTCGGCCGCCTTGCGCGTCAGCGGAAGCGCATCCTGGGCATTGCAGGCCGCCTGGACGAACATCATGAGATGCCTGGGATGACCACCGCTCATCTCACAGAGGTAGTGGACCGTTCCATCACCGTCGAAGGCGTGGGCAAGAGAGATCTCCGCGAAATCGCAGCGAGCGGCGACGATGTCCCGCATGCGCTTCATCCCGGCGGTATCGGGCACCGGCACCGATCGTCCCTCGCCCCTCAGCTGGATCATCGGGACCGGCACGTTGTGCTCGCCGAAGGTCTGCTCCAGGTGCGCGCACCGTGGCGAGTAGATGAGGGAGATGGGCACGGTGTAGACGGTGTGCGCGTCCAGCGAGGCGAGCTGCTCGCTCCGGTCGATGAAGAGGCGCTCGTGCGTGTTCGTGGCGCCATCGTCGAGCGGGCGCCGCACCAGCTTGTCGAGGCCGTCGATGATGAGGACCACGCCTTCCCTGCCGCTGCTGCGGAGAGCAACGCGGGCGGCGCTCAGCAGATCGTTGAGGGCGTGCAGTAACGACGTGCTCTGGCGCTCGATCGCGTCACGGAGCACGCTCCGGCGGTTCGGCCGATTCTTCAGCTCCAGCGTGAGCGTGCCGAAGGGGGTGTCGACCTCGCCTTCCCTGATGGCCACTTCGGTGCCCAGAAGCCCCCTGATGTCGTCCCAGACGCGCCGCATGTACGTCGTGACGACACTGAAGCCGGGGATCTGCACCGCCCGAAGTTGCTCCTGCACTGCGGCGGCGGTGAACACCAGAAGATCAGGGAAGTCGAGGTCATTGACGTCGAGCGCCTCACTGACGTCCATGTACACGACGAAGAATGGCGGGCCGCCCCGATCGGCCTCCAGGTGGCCCTTCAGCCGAAGAAGCTCGCTGGTCTTGCCGACGCCCCGGTGCCCCGCAAACAGCTTCACCTCGGGTCTGAGAGGCTCGGCCCGGCGGAGGCTTCGCTCGATAAGCTGGACGACGTTCTGGCCCCGCACGTCGTCGCAGTTGACGTAACGGGGGTCGCCCGGTGCGAGCGCGAGGCCTGGTTCGCACGCGCGGAAGAGGCGGGTGATCGGGTCGGGCTCCCGTGCCATCATCACGTGACCGACTCCATTCTAGTCTGATCCGAAAAGACCGACCATCAAGCGTTTGCGAACCCGGCGTCAGTGGTCAAGACGCCGTCGAGGACGGGCGTGTGGAAATGCACGTCAGGCTTCCGGGCGCGGCGAAAGCGGGGGAGACCCGGTACCATCTGCTGGTCAACCTCAAGACCGCCAAGGCGCTGGCGCTGACCATCGCGCCGTCGGTGCTGCTACGGGCCGACCAGCTGATCGAGTAGCGATTTGCCGAATTCGACGTAGCGACGCCGATGTCCCCGTGTTCGACTCCGGCTGTCCTGTCAGTCGAGGAGCTCGCTCAGAATGACGCCGTCCCACCGCGCCAGCAGCGGCGTCGCAAGGCGATCGGACAGTCCCAGGCGCTCCTCTCGCCATCCGTCGTTCGCGCGAACGAGCCGGAACAATTCACGCGCGGAGAGATCCGCGACCCAGTACTCCAGGGCGCCGCGGCGAAGGTATAAATCACGCTTGTCCACGAGGTCGCGCTGCCGATCAGCCTCGCCGCCGGACATGACCTCGACGACGATCTCGGGGCAGTGGCGCAGTTTTTCGCCGCGGGGCGGCCGCGGCACGCGGAGCAGGATTGCGAGATCCGGCGAGACGTTGTCGTCGCCCTCGTCGTCCCACACGAGGCCGGGCTCCTGGACGACGTGTCCGCCTAAGTCCAGCACCGCCGGGCCGATGCGGATCGTGAGACGCGCGAGAAACGCCTGGTGCTCGAACGATGGGCGTCGGGACAGGTGGAGCACACCCGCGATCAGCTCGTAGCGCGTGTCCCATTCATGCGGCAGATCGTCGAGGTCACGGGCGCGAAGGCGCCGGTCGAGCCGGGTGACCGCAGCGTCCATGGGCCCGAGTCTACTTCGACGCGGCCTCCTGAGCCCCGAGACGCCAGACCGCGCTCATGGGCAGGGCGTACATCTTCGGCCCGAAGGGAAGCCAGCTCTCGCCGCGGTAGAGCAGGATGCCGCGCTGAAAGCGCTTGCCGGTGGCCTGGGCGAGCTGGTGGAGGCCGCGGAAGTCGCTCTCGTTGACCATCGTGGCGGCCTTGACCTCGATTCCCACAAGCCGTCCGCCCCGCGCTTCGAGCACGAAGTCCACCTCGTGGCCCTTCGCCGTCCGGAAGTGGAGGAGGTGCGGCTGCGTCCGGCTCCACGTGATCTGCTTCCTCAGCTCCGTCGCGACGAAGGTCTCCAGGAGGGGACCGGTGATCTGCGGGTCGGTCGCGAGGCGCTCGGGATCGATGCCCAGCAGGTAGAGCATCAGCCCGGTGTCGGTCAGGAAGGCCTTGGGCGCCTTCGCGAGCCGCTTGCCGATGTTATGGATCTCCATCCTGCCGGCGAGCGTGTCCGCGATCCCGGGAAGGAGCAGTACGTTGGCCGATCCCGTGAGCAAAAAGCGGCCGGGCCGGCGGTCGCGGTCGACCTCCCGCTTGATCGCGAGCAGCAGGTCCGGCGCCCGCTGGATCTCGTCGAGCACCACCGCGCCGGGGAGGCTTCGCACGAAGCCGGGAGGATCGCGTCGCGCGGCCGCCAGCCTCGTCAGGTCGTCGAGGGTGACGTACGTCGCCGGGTGCGGACCGGTCGCCAGCGCCGCGGCGAGCGTGGTCTTGCCCGCCTGCCGTGGCCCGTGCAGGAGGACCACCGCCGGTGGGCGAGGGCATCCACCGGCCCCGCGGAACGACCATCGAGGGGGAAGCGGGATGAGCGTGATTTCCGGGGCGCCGTCAGCTCGCGCCCCAGCGCCAGAGCGCGTCGATCGGCACGGCGTGGAGGCGGGGGCCGAAGGGAACCACGGTCTGACCCCGGTACAGGATGAGCCCCCGGTGAAATCGCTTGGGGCGATCCGCCTGGAGCGCCTGCAGGCCGCGCAGGTCGCTGGCCGAGATCGTGCTGCTGGCCTTCACTTCGATTCCCACGAGGTGCCCGGCGGGGCCCTCGAGGACGATGTCGACCTCGTGGCCGGCGTGGGAGCGGTAGTGGAACATGGTGGCCGGGGTGCGGTTCCACCCGAGCTCCTTGTGGATCTCCATCACGGCGAAGTTCTCCAACAGTGGGCCGAGCAGGGTTGGCCTCGCTCGAAGCCGTTCCGGACTGAGCTGGAGCAGGTGGGCCATGAGCCCGGTGTCGGTGAAGAACAGCTTCGGTGTCTTAGCCAGCCGCTTGGTGGCGCTGCCGGACCAGGCCGGAATGCGCCGGGTCAGATAGAGCGCCTCGAAGAGCGCCAGGTGACGCCGGACCGTGTTGTGGGGCAAGGCGCTGATCCGTGACAGCTCGGCGGTGTTGAGCAGCGACCCGCTTCGGGCCGCCAGCAGGTCGAGTAGGGGAGGGAGCACGGTCAGTTGCTCCAGCCGGGCCAGGTCACGGACGTCGCGTTCCAGCAGCGTCGTGACGTAGCCGCGGAACCAGGCGTCGCGGCGGCCATGCAACGCGGGCTCGGGAAACCCGCCGGTCAGCAGACGCTCGACGAGGTCGACGTGACGGCCGGACGCCGGCTTGAGGACCGGCGGGCCATCGCGGAACGCCGCGTCGACGAACCCCTCGCGAATTCCTCGCCGCTCGCCCTCGGACAGCGGCCAGAGCGTGAGGATCTCCATCCGTCCCACCAGCGCGTTGGCCAGCCGAGGGAGCAGCAGGACGTTCGCCGATCCCGTCAGCAGGAATCGGCCGGGATGGCGGTCCCGATCGACCGCGACCTTGATGGCGCGGAACAGTTCCGGAGCTCGCTGGACCTCGTCGATGACGACCGGAGTCGAGAGGCCCGCGACGAATCCCGTGGGGTCCCGTCGGGCCGCGGTCAGGACGCCGGCGTCGTCGAGGGTGAGGTACTCGCGGGACGCGCCTTCGTTCTCCACCAGGTGGCGGACCAGGGTGGTCTTGCCCGCCTGCCGGGGCCCGTTCACGAGGACCACCCGGGCGTGGGCGAGCGCGTCGGCAATCCCTTCGTGGAGGTGCCTGCGGACGAGCGGATAATCTGCCATCTCGTGGCATATTTTACGCCACCGAGAGCGGCGAAAGTAGAGGAGCGTGGCCTCCGATGCGACTCGTCGAAGACGACCTCGCCAGGCATGCTCTTCCCCGCATCGACCCGACGCCGGAGGCGTTCTTCAACGACCCTGCAGCGCCATCCGCGTCGCGTGGGGCACCGGCTCCTTGAGTACCTCCACGCGCTTGGCGGAGAGCTCGAGCGCCATGAACGTGATTCGAGCTGCGCCGGCACGACGTGGTCAAGGAGGTCTGAGCATGAAGGGCATCGGGTGAGCAGGTCGGGAGGGCGGCCCCCGAACGCGACGTGATTCCAGGGAGGTTTTTGGTACCATTGGTCGCTTTACGGAGAGCAGCGCTGCCCATGGCGACGAAGATCCAGATCAAGAATCTGCGAAAAGTCTACGACACCCCCGAGCGGCGGGTGCACGCGCTCGAGAACATCAACCTCGACGTCGAGGACGGCGAGTTCCTCTGCTTCGTGGGGCTGTCGGGCTGCGGGAAGACCACCCTCCTCAACATCCTCGCCGGCTTCGTCGAGGTCACGGCCGGCCACGTGGTGATGGACGGCAAGCCCCTGACCGACGACTACGATAAAGGCGTCGTGTTCCAGGAATACGCCCTCTTCCCCTGGCGGACGGCGCGCAAGAACGTGGAGTACGGCCTCGAAGTCCGGAAGGTGCCGGCCGAGAAGCGGAAACAGATCTCCCTGGATCTGCTCCGG
>JBGPXN010000293.1:0-3394 GCA_041492755.1 Methylomirabilia bacterium
ACCGCGGCCGGCCAGCGCGCGGGCCGGTCATCGCGACCCCGCGCGGCCCCCCAGGCGAGCGCGGTGGCCAGCAGCGTCCCCTGGGCCGCGATCAAGGTCGCGGCGCGCGGCGCCTCGTCGCCGAGCAGGCCGACGGCGCGAAGCACCGTGGCCAGCCCGACCATCGCCAACAGCGCGGCGATCAACCCGATCGGCGTGTCGGCCCTGAGCGGGCGCGGCGGCGGCGGCGAGTGCTGGAGAGCCCACATGGTCGGCGACGCGATGGGGTGTCTCAGTGGGTGAGGTCACGCACGAGCGCGACGAAGGTTGCGACCGTGTCGGCCTCGAGCGTGCGGCCGGCCTCGGCGTGCAGGATGGCGAACGCTTCATCGCGCGACAGCGCCGGTCGGTACGGGCGCGCCGACGTCAACGCGTCCCACACGTCCGCGACGGCGACGATGCGTGAGCCTCGTGGAATGGCGCCGCCCGCGAGACCGTCGGGATACCCGCTGCCGTCCCAGCGCTCGTGATGGTGGCGGATGATGAACGCCGCCGCCGCAAACGATTCGAACGGCGCCACGATCTGGGCGCCGACGAGCGGATGGCGGCGCATCTGCTCCCACTCTTCCGGGGTCAGCGGGCCCGGTTTACCGAGCACGCGCTCGGGCACGCCGATTTTGCCGATGTCGTGCAGGAGCCCGGCGCGGCCGATCGTCTCCGTTTCTTCCGCCGGCAGTCCGCACGCCGTCGCGAGCCGGCAGCTCCAGGCGCTGACGCGCTCGGAGTGACCGCGCGTATACGGATCCTTCGCCTCGAGCGCGTTGGCCAGCCCCAGCAGCGACTGGTAGATCGAGCGCTGCAACCGCTGATAGATCTCGCGCACGTCCTCCGCGTATCGAAGCGTCTGCTGATACGCGGCGTTGAGCCGCCGGTAGGCGACGGCAAGCTCCTCGCCGGCGGGGGCTACCCGTGTAGCCACGTCGTCGCCTCCGGAATGAGGCTCTCCACCAGGCAGAGCAGGCGAACGGGTGAGAACGGCTTGGTGAGGTACTGATCGGCGCCCGCGGCGAGACCGCGCGCGACGTCGTCGTGCTGAGCGGCCGCGGTGAGCATCACGATCTGCATCGGCGCCAGCTGGGCCTCGCTACGCAGACGGCGACACACCTCGAGGCCGCTGAGGTCGGGGAGGTTCACGTCGAGCAGAAGCAGGTCTGGCATGCAGAGCAGACACCGGGCGAGCGCTGTTTCCCCGTCGGCCGCGTCGATGACGCGGATGCGCTCGTCCTCGAGGGTGACCCGGACCAGCTCGATCACGTGCGGCTCGTCGTCCACGATCATCACGGTCAGCATGCACGGGACGAAGTGCGAGCAGCGTGCCACGGTCGTCGAAGCGAGAGAATGCGGGATTGGAGCGGAGCGCGGCCGGAATCTGCCCGGCGGGACGGGCGGAGGTGCCCGCCCCGCTGGGCGTGGTGAGTTGGCCTTACTTGACCTCGACGGTCCCCTTCATCTGCGGGTGCAGCCCACAGATGTATTCGTAGTTCCCGGGCGCGGCGAACGACTGGCGGTGGCTCTGGCCCTTCACCAGCAGCTCCGAGCGCGCGAGCTTCGCGTTGTCGCCCGTGAACGTGATCTGGTGTGGCGAGTGGTCGTCGTTGACCCAGACCACGACCTTGCCGGGCGCCGTCGTGACCTTGTTCGGCCCGAACGTGAAGCCGGCGATCTTGACCGCCGCATCCTGGGAGGCCGCGGCGCTCGCCGTCACGGTGCGGCCCGCCAACGCCGGATACGAGATGACGAAGTCGATCTTCTCGTGCGGCTTATGGCACTGGAAGCAGCCCTTGTAGTTCGCCTTGTCGTTGAGCTTGCCGTCCGGGCTGAACGCGGCGTACTCCCAGTTGCCGTTGCGGACGTCGTCGGGATACTCCGTGCCCCAGCCGGCCCGCTTCTCCATGACGGCGACGGCGATGATGTCGCCCTTGAGGAATCGGCCGTTGGCATCCTTCAGCGGATTGCCCTGCGGGTCAACCTGCGCCTTGTACTGAACCAGCGTGAGCACGGTGCCGTCCGGCAGCGGCTTGCCCGCCTTGGCGGCCTCGATGGACCCGTCGGTCGCGTAGAGCTCGCGATACTGCTTGACGTCGTAGCGGTCGGCGATCGTGTAGAGCTTGCCCTTCTTGTCGCCCGGGAATGCGATCTTGTCGGGTCCGGCCAAGCCGGGGGTCGCCACCAGCACGGCGGCCGCGGCGAAGCCGGTCAGAACGGCGAGAGCGATCACGCGATGTCGCATAGCCCCTCCTTGCGTGGTCTTCAGAATTGGATGTCGAGGTCTGCGGCGCGAGTTTAGGGCGCCGGAACGTCGGGTCGTGATGGGAAGCTGAACGCGCGGCGCCGGCTACTGGTTCCGGCCGGCCACCGAGATCCGGGTGAGCGCGCGCAGGAGCGAGGCCATCGCGCGCGTGTAGTCGATGTCTTCCGCGGCCCGCCCGGCCAGACGCTGCTCGGCCCGCCCTTTCGCCTGCTCGGCTCGCTCGCGGTTGATCTCGCCCGGGCGCTCGGCGATATCGGCGAGGACGATGACCTTGTCGTTACGGACTTCGGCGAAACCACCGCCGACGGCCAGGTGGAACTCCTCGCGGCCCTTGCGGTAGGTCAGCTCGCCGATGCCGAGCGTGGTCAGGAACGGGGCATGGCCGGGCAGAACCCCGAAGTAGCCTTCGCGGCCCGGCGCGACGACTTCGTCCACCTCGTCCGCCACCGCCAACCGCGTGGGCGTGGCGACTTCCAGGGTGAGCGGCACCGCTCAGGCCACCTCGCGCAGCTTCTTGGCCTTGTCGATGGCCTCGCCGATGTCACCCACCATGTAGAACGCCTGCTCGGGCAGCTCGTCGTGCTTGCCCTCGACGATCTCCTTGAAGCTCTTCACCGTGTCGGCGACCTTGACGTAGCGCCCCGGCGACCCGGTGAACTGCTCGGCCACGAAGAACGGCTGCGACAGGAACCGCTGGATTTTCCGGGCCCGCGACACCGTCTGCTTGTCGTCGTCGGACAGCTCTTCCATGCCCAGGATCGCGATGATGTCCTGGAGGTCTTTGTAGCGCTGCAGGATCGACTGCACCGCGCGCGCCGTTCCGTAGTGCTCCTCGCTGAGGATGTTCGGATCGAGGATGCGCGACGTCGAGGTCAGCGGGTCCACGGCAGGATAGATACCGAGCTCGGCGATCTGCCGCGAGAGCACGGTGGTGGCGTCGAGATGGGCAAAGGCGGTGGCGGGCGCGGGGTCCGTGATGTCGTCGGCCGGCACGTAGATCGCCTGGACCGACGTGATCGATCCCTTCCGCGTGGACGTGATCCGCTCCTGCAGCTCGCCCATCTCCGTTCCCAGCGTCGGCTGGTAGCCGACCGCGGAGGGCAT
>JBGPXN010000274.1:0-4230 GCA_041492755.1 Methylomirabilia bacterium
GTAGCCGTCGGGCACCACCACGTGCTCGACGCTCCAGATGGAGTCGAAGCCGGCCGCCTCCGCCGCCTGCGCCAGCTCCACCGCGGCGGGACCGTTCGAGTAGCGACCGAGGCTCGCGTAGCGCAGTCCGAACTTCATCGAGAACCTCCTTTGCGAACCGTGATCGAGGAGCGCCTCGGCTTTGCCGGGGTGCTTCCGAGCGTTTGGGGGGCAGCCCATTGAGCGGCGGAAAGGAGGCGATGTAGTCGGTATCGGGGTGGAGCGATCCGATCGGATAGGCGGCCAGGACCGACCATGACGACCTCCCGGGCGCGGCGATGCGTTACCCTAGCACGTCCCGTGAGTGTCATTCCCGGCCGCGCCGCCGGCGCCAGGCTCGCCATGGCCGAGGTGCTTCAGGAGCCGAGCTACCGCCGGCTCTGGACCTCCGGCTTCTGCATGAACGTCGCGCGCTGGATGGACCTGGTGACGCTCGGGTGGCTCGCGCTGCAGCTCACGGGATCGCCGTTCATGGTGGGCCTCGCCGCCTTCGCCCGCTCGGCGCCGCTCATGGTGGTGGGCCCGTTCGGCGGCGTCATCGCCGATCGCGTCCGGCGCGGTCGTGTGCTCATCGTCAGCCAGGCGGCGGGAGTGGCGACCGCGCTCGCGCTCGCGGTGACGTTCGCCGCCGGCGTGGGCGGCTACTGGCCCCTCGTCGCGCTCGAAGCGGTCTTCGGCGCGCTGTGGGCGATCGATTTCCCCGCGCGGCGGACCGCGCTCTACGCGATCCTCGGCGCCCACCGGGTGGCGCAGGCGATCTCGCTCGAGACCGTCTCCATGCAGCTCGCCAAGATCCTCGGTCCGCTGGCCGCCGGGGTGTGCCTCGCCCAGCTCGGGCCGGGTGCCTGCTTCGCGTCGATCGCGGGCCTCTACGCGATGGGTCTCGTCGCCTCCGCCGGTCTGGGCGGACGCCTCGGTGGACCGGTCGCCTCCGCGCCGGCCTCGGTCGGCGCGAGCTTGCGCGCCGGGCTCGAGGTGGCGTTCACGCACCGAACCATGCGCGCGGTGCTGCTCGCCACCATCGCGATGAACACGCTGTACTTCACCTACCAGCACATGCTCCCGGTGTTCGCGCGCGACGTGCTCGCCGTTGGCCCCCTCGTTCTGGGCGCGCTCGTCGCCGCGGACGGATGCGGAGCGCTGGTCGGTGCGCTCGCCATCGCGTCCGGCCGCGGCTATCTTGCGCACCGCACGCTCTTCGCCACCGGCATCGTCGCGGGGCCGGTCCTCCTCGTGGCGATGTCCGGGTCGCGGTCGCTGGCCGTCTGCCTGGCGCTGCTCGTCCTGATGGGCGCGGCGGAATCGTTGTTCGCCGCGATGCAGGGCACCCTCGTGCTGCTGGCCGCGCCCGAGCACGCGCGGGGCGGCACCATGGGGATCCTGTCGGCGTGCATCGGCACCCAACCGATCGGCACGCTCTTCATCGGCTTGCTGGCCGCCAGCCTCGGCGTCGCGCTCGCGTTCGCCGTGAACGCGCTCCTGGCGCTCGTGGTCATCGTGCCGCTGGCGATCGGGCTCGTGCGCCGACGCTCGCAACCGACCATGCGTGGCGGCGCTTCGCGGTAGACTCCGATGAGCAAGGGCGACGAGCTCGAGCTCGCCCACTTCGCGAGCGCATACGAGGGAGGATCCGGTTCATGAGGCGCGCGGCGCAAGGGAGGGTGACGCAGCCCGGGTGGGCACGGGGGCGGCGCATGTTCCTCCTGGGGCTCCTGGCTCTCGCCGCCGTCCCGGCGCTGACGGCCTGCGAGCAGCAGCAGCGCGCGATCGAGCAGGACCTCCCCGCGGCCCGCGCCACCAAGGCGCGGGCCGACGCCCAGACGATCGCGAACGCCGTGAAGGTGTACGCCGCCGCGCTCGGGGCGCTGCCCGACTCGCTGGAGGCGCTCACGACCACGGCGACGGTCAGCGGTGTGAGCGGCGGCCCGTTCCTCGGCTCGCTCCCGGCGCCGCCGGCGGGGTGGTCACCCTACCAGTACACTCGCGGCGAGCGCGGCGACTTCACGATCAGCACCTCGGGCCAGGGCACGAGCGTTGTCGTCGGCGGTCCTTGAGCGTCACGCCACCCGGCCGCCATCCGCGCTGGCCGCGCGGTCAGCGGGCGGGCGCCTTCCGCGTCGATCGTGGCGGCCGGGCGGTACGCGCTTCGTTCAGCCCTTGGCCGGGATATGGGTGGGTGGCCATCCAGTGGCGCGCGATGTCGAGCCGCCGCGTGATCCACACGCCGTCCTGCTTCAGCATGTAGTCGAGTAGGCGCTCGAGGCCCGCCGCGCGCGCGGGATGTCCGATCATGCGCATGTGCAGTCCCACCGACATCATCTTCGGGTGGTGCGCGCCTTCGCGATACAGCATGTCGAAGGCGTCCTTGACAAACGAGAACCACTGGTCGGAGGTGCCGGTCCAGCCCGCGTACTTGCCGTCGTTGTTGGTCAACGAGTACGGGATGACGAGGTGCGCGCGGTCCTTCACGGTCGTCCAGTAGGGGAGCTCGTCATTGTACGCGTCGGAGTCGTAGAGGAAGCCGCCCTCCGCCACGACGAGCTCGCGCGTGTTGACGCTTGGTCCGTAGCGGCAGTACCAGCCGAGCGGCCGCTCGCCCACCGTTTTCTCGAAGGAGGCGATGGCCCGGGCGATGTGCTGTCGCTCCGCGGCGCGCGACAGCTCGAAGTGCTTGATCCACCTCCAGCCGTGGCTGCACACGTCGAAGCCGGCCGTGCGGATGGCCTCCGCGGCCGGCGGATTGCGCTCGAGGGCGAGCGCGCATCCAAAGATGGTCAGGGGCAAATGGCGCTCCTGGAACAGGCGCATCAACCGCCAGAACCCGACGCGGCTGCCGTACTCGAACATGGTCTCGGCCGCGAGGTCGCGGCCCTTCGCGCCCTGGTTCAGCCCGTGCGCCTCGGTCAGACCGTTCTCCGAGTACCCTTCGCCGTCCTGCACCGACGGCTCCGACCCTTCTTCGTAGTTGATGACGAAGTTGACGGCCAGCCGGGCGCCGTTCGGCCACTTGGGATCCGGCGGATTCGGTCCGTACCCGATCAGGTCGCGGTCGTACGCTCGCGCCATGGCCTGTCCTCCTCTTGATGTCGATGAGTCACTGGGGGAGCTCGACCTCACCTGGGCATTCAGTCCCGGAGACGGCGCGTGAGGCCGACCACCCGCTCCATCGCGAGCATGAGGACGAGCACGGTGGTGATCAGGACGCCGGACACGGCGGCAACGCGCACGTCGAGCATGCTCTCCATCATTCCCCACATTCGAATGGGCAGCATGTCGCTGCGCGGGCCGGCGAGGAAGAGCGAGACGGGGACGTTGTCGAGCGAGGCGATGAACGCGAGGAAGGCCCCGGCCGCGACGCCCGGCGCGATCACGGGCAGGGTGACGCGACGGAACGTGTAGAGCCAGCCCGCACCCAGGCTGGCCGAGGTCTCGAGCAGCGCGGGATCGAGCTGCGACATGCTCGCCGAGGTCGTGCGCAGGACGAACGGGGCCACCACCACGACGTGGCCGACCATGATCAGGGGCAGCGAGGGGCGAAAGCCCAGGAACGTGAAGTACATGAGCGCGGCCAGCCCGAAAGCGAGCATGGGCAGGATCAGCGGCGACATGAAGAACGTATCGACCGCGCGCGCCCCCGCGCCGGACCGGCGGGCCAGCGCCACCGAGGCCAGGGTGGCGAGGATCGTCGCGCACACCATCGTGACCACCGCGACCTCCAGGCTGTTGAGGGCGGCGCGGTGGATCTGGCTCGAGCGCACGGGATCGAAGAGGAGCCGATACCACTGCAGCGACAGGCCCGACGGCGGGAACTTGATCGAGCGCCCCTGCGTGAAGGACGTCAGGAGCACGATCACGACCGGCCCCACCAGAATGAGCAGGCCGAGCCCGGCGAGAGCGCCGATGACCACGGAGTAGGCGAGGTCGCTCGCCCGGCGTCGTCTGGCCCCCCTGGCGTTCGCGCGGGGCGCAGGCATGGCTAGACGGCGTAGGCCCGGCTGCGTCGACCCAGGGCGGAAATCGCGGTCACCCCCAGGCCGACGGAGACGAGGAGAGTCAGGGCCGCCACGGAGGCCAGCGGCCAGTTGTAGACCACGAGCGACTGCTGCCAGATGAGGAGCGGCAGGTAGACGAGCCGGTTTCCGCCGATGACGAACTGCGAGATGAACGCGGTGGTGGCGCTCGCGAACACCA
>JBGPXN010000062.1:0-25449 GCA_041492755.1 Methylomirabilia bacterium
GCTGCTTCTGTCGGAGGGGCCCTCGACGGCCCCCACCGAGGCCACCCCCAGGTGTTGCGCCGCAAAAGCGGGCGCGCGAAACCACAATTCCTGTCCGCTCATCGTTTGCTCCTCGCGGTTTGGATCAAGTGCCAGAGACGCGATGGGGTCATCGGCAGCTCGGTGATCCGGATGCCGAGCGGCGACAGGGCGTCGCTCACGGCGTTGGCGATGACGGCGGGCACCGTCATCGAGCTCGATTCGCCCAGGCCCTTGGAGCCGAGCGGGGTCAGCGGCGACGGCGACACCACGTGGTCGATCTCGATCTCCGGCGCTTCCATCGCCGTCGGCACCAGATAATCCATGAAGCTCCCGCTGAGGAACTGCCCGTCCTCGTCGTAGGCCAGCTCCTCGTAGAGGGCGCCGCCCAGCCCGTGCAGCGCGCCCCCGTAGATCTGCCCCTCGGCGATCATCGGATTGATGATCGTGCCCGCGTCGTGCACGCTCACGTATTTCAGGATCCGGATCGCGCCCGTGTCCGGATCGACCTCCACCATCATCACCTCGGCGATGAAGCCATAGGTGTTCGACGAGTTCACGCGGTCCTCCGCGTCCACGGCCCTGGCCTCGGTGAAGCCGAAGACGGCCGTCGCGTGCAGGCCGGGCTCCATCCCCGACGGCAACGACTCCGTGTTCCAGTGCGCGCGCCCGGCCAGGTCCTTGATGGAATACGACGGGCCCTGGCCCGACCGCCGTTGCACCCGCCCGCCGCGGAACTCGACGTCGCCCTTCGGCACCTCCATCAAGTGCGCGGCGTACTCCTCGAGCTTCGCGCGCAGCTTGCGCGCGGCGAGCGCGACGGCGCTGGTGCCCACCGAGCCGAAGCGGCTCGAGTACGTGCCCGACGAGATCGACCACACGCGGGTGAACGTGTCCATCTCGTCGACGACGGTGATCTCCTCGGGCGTGAGCCCCAGCTCGTCGGCGACGATCTGCGAGACGACGGTCTGGTGCCCCTGCCCCTGGGGCGTCGTGGCCAGGATCGCGATGACGCGGCCGAGGGGGTCGATCTTGATCGTCGCGGCATCCACGGCGCCGGACTTCGGCAGGTACTCCGGCTTGGCCCGGAACTGCGGGTCGAGCGCGGTGGCGACGTAGCCCATGTTCGAGACCGATGGATCGACGGCGACCGCGAGTCCGATGCCGACGTAGCGGCCGTCCGCCCGCGCCTTCGCCTGCTCCCGCCGCAGCCGCTCGTAACCCGCCCGCTCGAGCGCCTTGTCGAACGTGGCCGGAAAATCGCCGCTGTCGTAGAGACCGCCGGTCGGCGTGCGGTACGGCAGCTGCTCGGCGGGGATGAGGTTACGGCGCCGGACTTCGGCGGGGTCGAGCCCGAGCTGTTCCGCCAACCGATCGATCATGCCTTCCGTCTCGAAGTAGAGGTGCCCGCACGCATAGCCACGGTTCGGTCCCGTGAGGCTCTTGTTGGTCATCACGACAGAAGCATCGACTTCCAGGTTCTGAAAGCGGTAAGGCCCAACGAAGTTCCCGGTAGGTCGAAAGCTGCAGCCCGGCTCCGGACTCCGGATGTAGCCGCCTACATTATCGAGCCACCGGAAGCGCATGCCGAGCACGGTGCCGTCCTTGCGCGCGGCCAGCTCACGATACGCGACGCGATCGGTCCCGCTGGAGGAGGCGAGCAGGTGCTCGCGCCGGTCCTCGATCCACTTCACCGGCACGCCCGTCTTCATGGCGGCCAGCGAGATGAGCGCGATGTAGGGGTAGATGCTGCTCTTGATCCCGAACGAGCCGCCGATGTCCGGCGGCACGATGAAGCGCAGCTTGTTCTCCGGTATCCCGAGCACCCGCGCCGTCAGCGGATGCATGATGAACGGCCCCATGAAGTTCGACCACACCGTGAGGACGCCGTCGAGCGGGTCCCAGCGCGCGATGATCCCGTACGTCTCGATCGGCGTGGAGCCGTACTTGGGGAACTTGAAGCGCTCGCGGATCACGACCTCCGCCTCGCGGAACGCGCCCTCGGGATCGCCGTAGACCAGCCGGCGGTGGCCCGCCAGGTTGGAGCCGACCGCCTCGTGCAGCACGGGCGCGTCGGCCTCGAGCGCGCGCTCGGGATCGACGACCGCCGGCAGCGGCTCGTAGTCCACCACCACCGCCTCCGCCGCATCCTCGGCGCGATAACGATCGCGCGCCACCACCACCGCCACCGGCTCGCCCACGAAGCGCGCCCGGTCGGTGGCCGCGCAGTAATAGTGGACGGGCGTGGTGACCCCCACCGCGAACGGCTTGGTGGCCTGCGCGACGTCCGCGCCGGTGATCACGCCGACCACCCCCGGCATGGCGAGCGCCGCCTTCACGTCATATCCATGAATGCGGGCGTGGGCGTAGGGCGACCGCACGATGGCCGCGTGATACGGGTTGGCCACCGGCGGGTGATCGTCGATGAACGTGCCGCGCCCGGTGAGCAGGCGCCCGTCCTCGACCCGCTTGACGCTCTTGCCGATCCATCGAGTCGATTCAGTCATGGCAGGCGAAGCATTGCATACCACAGTCGCCATCGGGAGCAAACCCCGGGGCGTGCTCGGATGCTGAAACCCGTCGGCGGCGTGGGCGAGTCAGCCCCGGGCGCGACGGCCCGACGCATGACAAGCAGGCCCCGGAGTGCTAGTGTCTGCGCGCACCAGGCACAGGATCCCGTGCGACGACCCCCTCTCGTCATCGTATTCCTCGCCATACTGCTCGTCGCCCTCGGCGAGACGGCCGGGGCTTTGATGTCCGTGGTGCGCCCGCAGATCGAGTCCTACGCCCGCGCGCGGGTCGCCGCGAACCCCGTGGCCCATGGCCTGGCCGGGACGGCCGAGTACGATCTCGAGATCACGAGCCGCGCCGTCTTCACCGCCGAAGCCGGCCTGTCCTTCTTTCACGTCCACGCCGAGGGGCTCGGCCCGATTATCCTGCTCGCTACCACGGTGGTCGCGACGTTCGTTCCTTCCCGTCGCGTTCGCGGCTGTCTCTACGCGCTGTTCACGCTGGGTGGGCTGTTTCCGCTCGGGTATCTCGTGTACGCTGTCGCGGTGCTGGAGGCCGGGCGCGACACCGGGGTCGAGCTGGCCGAGCGCTACGTCCTGACTCCTCTCGGCAGCGCCACCATCGTGGGCCTGCTCGCCCTCGCCGTCGTCCTCGCGGGCCGGCGCCGCACGACGCCCACGGGATGACGGAAGCGAGGCCCGACACATGGCGGGTGCCCTCGGCGTGGGTGTTGTTGGCCGCGATTGCCCTCATCGCGTGCGCGGAGGTCGGCGGCGCCTCCATGGCGCAGTTCAAGCTCGCCCTCACGCGCTGGGCGCGCGGGACGATGCTGGCGCGGCCGGCGACCCACGGGCTGGTGGGTGTGCGTGACGTGGACGAGCAGATCCTCGACGAGGCGCTGGTGAAGTTCGACGCCGGACTTCGGCTGTTCCACCTGCATGCCGAGGGCATGGGGACCATCATCATCGTGGCCACCATGGTGGCCACCACGGTGGTGCGCGCGCCGGGGCTGCGGCGCGCGATCGTCGTGCTGATCACCGTGGGCGGCGCCGGTTATCCCCTCGGCTATCTGCTCTGGAGCGCGCTCATCCCCTTCGCCGGCATCGAAGGCGGCAAGGCCCTGGCCGAGCGGCTCGTCTGGATCCCCTTCGGCGGCGCCGCCATCGTGGCGATGTGGCTCCTCACCGCCGCCGTCGGCCGAGAGATCGTACGGCGATGAGACGCCACCGCGCGCGGGTCGCGAGGGGAGCGATCATCGACCGGCTCGTCGTCGGCATCGTGGTGCTCGTCGCCGCGGCGGTCGTCGGCACCGTGCTGCTCCCGGCCACCCCGGCCCCCGCGCATCACGTCGGCACCTACGTCGCGCGCGACAACGAGATCTCGGCGAATTTCAAGCAGCTGAAGTTCGCCATCCAGGCCCGAAAGTTCGAGGTCGCCGACCGCCTGTTCGAGGCGGGTACGCTGCGCAAGGAGCTGCGCGCCCGCGCCGCCGGTCTGCCGGCCGGCCTGGAGAACACGATCCGCGACGGCCTGCGGACCAAGGACCCCGCGCGGGCCGAGCGCGGGTTGATGATCTTCTTCGTCGCGCTCGCGCGGGATCTGGCCACCGACGCCGAGCGACAGCTCGGCCAGCCGGGCCCCCGCGGGGCGCGGGTGGCGGCGGGCCAGAAGTTCCTGGAAGCGGTCTGGCGCTACTACAACCTGGTCGACTTCGCGGTCTCGCAGCACGATCCCAAAGCGGCGGTGGCGATGCGGCTGGCCTTCGACGACGCCGAGGGCTACGCGCGCGGCCCCGCGGCTCCGGCCGCCGCCAACAATCCCGGCCCGGCGAGCGCGCCGCCGGCGATTCCGGCCGACCCCGAGCGCTTGCGCGCCGCGCTCCAGCAGATCGCCCGTATCCTGAGCGGAGTGATCGATACGTCCTCAACAGCAAGGAGGGAGTCATGAGAGTGAAAATGCTCGTCGCCATCGTCCTGTCGCTCGCGGTCCTCGCGGGCGCCGTCGCGCTCGCCCCCGCCCAGAGCCCGAAGGTCGTGAAGATCGGCGACCTCGGCTCCAAGGTCGGTGTCTTCGAGGGCTACGGCAAGTACCAGACCATGTCCATCCAGCTCGCGGTGGACGAGCTCAACGCCAAGGGCGGCGTGCTCGGTCACAAGGTCGAGGTGATCGTCGAGGACGACGAGACCAAGCCGGCGCCGGCCGTCCGCAAGGCGGAGAAGCTGATCCTGCAGGACGAGGTCAAGCTGCTCGTCGGCGCCGTGTCCAGCGGCGCCACCATGGCCGTGATGGACACGACCAAGAAGCACAAGACGCTGCACTGGAACGCGGTGTCGTGCGCCGAGTTCATGCGGACGACGAAGTTCCACAAGTACTACTTCTCGAACCAGCCCGACTCGCGGATGCAGGCCAACGGCCTGGCCAAGTACATGGTCGACAAGATGGGCAAGCGCGTCTACATCTTCTACACCGACTACGCCATGGGGCAGTCGGACGGCCGCCAGTTCAAGACCGCCCTCGAGAAGCTCGGTGGCGAGGTGGTCGGGGTGGCCGGGGCGCCGCTCGACACCAAGGACTTCAGCCCGTGGTTCGGCGACATCAACGCCAAGAACCCCGACGTCCTGTTCGTCGCCTTCGCCGGCACCGACTCGCTGCGGCTGATGACCCAGCTCCACTCCTTCGGCATGACCAAGAAGTACAAGCTGGCCGGGATCGACTGCTTCCTGCTCCAGCAAGACCTGCCCGCCATCGCCGAGGCCATGGAGGGCTTCATCCAGCTCGCGCACTACTCGCCCTACAACCCGGACCGGCACATGCAGGCGTTCAACGCCAAGTTCAAGAAGAAGTTCAACACGGACGCCAACATCATGGCCGGCGCCTACGACGGCGTGCTGTTCTGGGCGGCGGCGGCGGAGAAAGCCAAGAGCTTCGACCCCGACAAGATCGTGCCCGTGCTCGAGGGCATGTGCCTGGACGAGACGCACATCGGCCGGCAGTGCATCCGCAAGGAAGACCACCAGGTCGTGATGGACATGCACCTGTACCGGGTGGAGAAGGGCAAGAACATCCCGATCGCGACCCTGCCCGGCAAGGACACCATCGGCGAGCCGATGGTCGGCAAGGACCCGGTCGAGGGCTTCACCTGGGACCTCAAGAAGAAGTAGGGGAAGCGAACACGTAGAGGAGTGGACTATCTCGCCGCGGTCCTGCTGCCGCAGCTCCTGCACGGCCTCGTGTTCGGGGCCGCGCTGGGGCTGCTGGCCCTGGGCCTGACCGTGATCTTCGGGCTGCTGGGCGTGATGAACTTCGCCCACGGCGAGCTGTACATGCTCGGCGCCTACGCGGGCATCACGGTGATCGGGGTCACCCATTCGTTCTGGGTGGCCCTGATCGCCGCGCCGCTCATGGTCGGCGCGGTCGCCGCCATCACCGAGGTCGTGACGCTGCGGCCGCTCTACCGCCGGGAGCCGCTCTACGGGTTGATCCTCACCTTCGGCCTCGCCCTCGTCTTCCGGGAGGGGGTCCGGCAGGTGTGGGGCGGTGACATGCGGCGCATCCTGCCCGCGGTGACGGGCTCGACGCCGATTTTCGGCATGACGTATCCGAACTACCGGTTGTTCCTTCTCGGCATCTCCTCGATCCTGTTGCTGGCGATCTGGCTGTTCTTCACGCGCACGCGCGCCGGCATCGTCGTGCGCGCCGCCGTGCAGGACGCCGAGATGCTCGACGGCCTCGGCGTCAACGTTCCCCGGGTATTTACCCTCACCTTCGCCGGGTCGGCGGCGCTGGCGGCGCTGGCCGGCCTGCTCCTGGCCCCGATCTTCACGGTCTATCCGCAGATGGGTGTCGAGATGATCCTGCTCTCGTTCATCGTGGTGATCCTGGGCGGCATGGGCTCGATGGGCGGATCCGTCATCGCCGCGTTCGTCATCGGCATCACCCAGAGCCTGCTCACGCTCTGGATGAACCCGCAGCGCGTCGCCATCGCGATCTTCGGGATCATGATCCTCGTGCTGATCGTCCGGCCGCGTGGCTTCTTCGGGCGCGAGGGCGTGCTGGAGTGAATCGACTCTTCGGGTGGCGCGCGGCGTTGGTCTTCGCCGGGCTCGCGCTCCTGCCCCTGACGCCCTGGATGACGAAGTTCTACATGCTGCTGGCCTTCGACGCCCTGCTCTTCGGCGCCGTCGCCATGAGCCTCGATCTCCTCATCGGCTACACCGGGATGGTGTCGTTCGGGCATGCCGCCTTCTACGGACTCGGCGCCTACGCGACCGCCGTGCTCCTCGAGCGCGGCGTGGTGTCGATCTGGGTCTGCCTGGCCTTCGCGGCGCTGGTGGTGGGCCTCTACGCGCTGATCGTGGCGTATTTCGCGACGAGCCGGCGCGGGATCTACTTCGCCCTCCTCACGCTGATCTTCGCGGAGGTCGTCTACACCTTCTTCCGGTACACGCAGACCTTCGGCGGGTCCGACGGCATCCAGGGGTTGCCGGACGCCGCGCTCTTCCCGGGGTTCGCCATCGATACGCCGGCGCGGAAGTATTACCTCGTCGTCGCGTACCTCGCCCTGGCCTGGAGCGTGTGCCGGGTGGTGGTGCGCTCGCACTTCGGCCGCGTGCTGGTCGCCATCCGGGAGAACGAGGACCGGACGCGGTTCCTCGGCTACAACGTCCAGCGCTACAAGATGGGCGCCTGCCTGATCTCCGCCATCCTCACCGGGCTCGGCGGCGCCATCTATCCCATCCGGGCCGCGTACGCCACCCCCGACCTGATGGTCTGGACGGAGTCCGGCGTCTTCATCATCTCGGTGATGATCGGCGGTCTGGGCACGCTGGTCGGCCCGATCATCGGCGGGGCGTTCTTCGTGGTGTTGCAGGAAAAGGTCTCGTCGTACGTGAACTGGTACCTGATTATCGTGGGCCTCGTGCTGATCGGCATCGTCCTGTTCATGCCGCGCGGCCTCATCGGTCTCCGGCGCGCGTTCCGGCTCCGTCCGTGGCGGGCCACCGCGTAGCCGCCGTGGCTGGCAACGGCGGCGCCTCCTCCATCCTCGAGGTCGAGGGCGTGTCGCGGAACTTCGGCGCGCTCGCCGCCCTGACGCGGGTGAGCTTCACCGTGCGCGAGGGCGAGGTGTTCTCCGTGATCGGACCCAACGGCGCCGGCAAATCGACGCTGTTCAACGTCATCACCGGCCTGCACGCGCCGACGGCTGGGCACGTTCGCTTCCGCGGCGAGGAGATCACCGGGCTGCCCCCCGAAGAGGTCAATCGCCGCGGCCTCGCCAAGACGTTTCAGATCACCAACGTCTTCCCGGCCATCTCGGTGTTCGAGAACGTCCGCGTGGCCGCTCAGTCGCGCTCCGCGGAATCGGGACGCCTGGCCTCCCTCTGGCGGCTGCCCGACGTCGACGGCCCGGTACTGGAGCTGCTGGAGGCCTTCGGCCTCGACGCCCGCCGCGACGAGCTGGCCGAAAATCTCTCGCACGGCGAGCAGCGATACCTCGAAGTCTGCCTGGCCCTGGCGACGACGCCCACGCTGCTCCTGCTCGACGAGCCCACGGCGGGCATGACCCCCGGGGAGACGAAAGACGCCACCGAAAGGATCCGTGCCATCGCCGAGGCCCGCCGGCTCACCGTGCTCTTGATCGAGCACGACATGAGCGTGGTGATGGGGGTGTCCGACCGGATCGCCGTGCTGCACTTCGGCGAGAAGATCGCGGAGGGCACCCCGGACGCCATCCGCAACGACCCGCGCGTGATCGACGCCTACCTCGGCGGGGCGGAGGATTAAGTGGGGCCGCGCTGATGTTCCGGATCAGCGAGGTCCATGCCGGATACGGCGCGACGCCGATCCTCTTCGGCGTCTCGCTGGAGGTGCGCGAGGGCGAAGCGGTGGCGCTGCTCGGCAAGAACGGGATGGGCAAGACCACCCTCATGAAGACGGCCATGGGCTTCCTGCGCCCGTGGCGCGGCGCCATCGAATTCAACGGCCACCCGCTCACCGGGCTCACGCCCCACGAGATCGCGCGGCTCGGCATCGGCTTCGTGCCCGAGAACCGGCGCGTCTTCCCGGGGCTCACCGTCCGGGAAAATCTGGAGCTGGGCCTCTCCGCGGTGTCGCGCCGCACGGGCGCGCTCCGCCAGGATCGGCTGGACGAGGTCTTCCGCCACTTCCCCCGGCTGCAAGAACGCATCGACCAGCCCGCGAAGACGCTGTCCGGCGGCGAGCAGCAGATGCTCGCGATCGCGCGGGTGATGATGGCCCACGCCCGCATCATCCTCATGGACGAGCCGACCCAGGGCCTGGCCCCCGCCCTCGTGCACCACATCCGCGAGATGATCCACGAGCTCAAACGGCTCGGCGTCACCGTCCTGCTCGTCGAGCAGAACGCGCGCATGGCGCTCAACGTCTGCGATCGCGGCTACATCATGGAAAAGGGCGTGATCGTGTTCGAGGGCCGGTCGCAGGAGCTGCGGGAAAGCCCGGTGACCCGTGAGAAGCTGGGCGTCTAGCACCCTGCGCGGCGCCAACGCCCGGCAGACGCTGATCCGGGGCGTGCTCGGCTTGGTGCTGATGGGCGCGCTGGTGTGGGGACTGCCGGTGCGGCGCCCGGGCGAGGACGGTGGGCACCACGCCGGGCATCACGCCGCCCACGCGCCCAACCTCGACGCGTTCGAGCGCGCCGGCATCGTGGAGCTCACGGCCGGCCAGCGCGGGCCCGCGTTTCGGCTCGAGAACTTCGCCGGCGGTCACGCCTCGCTCGAGGCCTGGCGCGACAAGCTGATCGTGCTGAACTTCTGGGCCACCTGGTGCGCTCCCTGCACGGCCGAAATGCCGACGCTCGAGGCGCTGTGGCGCGACTACCACGCGCGCGGCCTGGTCGTCGTCGGCATTTCGGTCGACCGCGGCGCGCCCCGGGCGGTCCTCGAGCCCTACCTGCGCAATCTCGGACTCACCTTCCCGATTCTCCTCGACACCGACGGCAAGACCTCGAGCGCATGGCGGGTCACCGGCCTGCCGGCGACGTTCGTGGTCAAGCCGGACGGTGAGGTCGCGGGCTTCGCGATCGGGCCACGCGAGTGGAACAGCCGCGAGATGCGCGCCCTCCTCGACAGCTTGCTCCCGCGTTCCTGAACCCCGCGGCCGGGGTCAGGCCCGCTCACCGCCGGATTTTCGTAGATCGAGGCGCGCGGGGAGATCGGGGAGCGCTTCGGCGAGCTCGAGCCTCGTGATGCTGGACATGCGTCGGATGACGTCCCGGATCTCGTTCACCGCCCGCAGCACGCGTCCCACGCGATACGACACTTCCGGCGAGACGCCGCCAGGCGTCGCCAGGATCTCCAGGTGCCCCTGGATCACGGCGAGCGGGTTGTTGATCTCGTGGCTCGCGGCGGCGGCGAGGCTGGCCACCGAGCGCAAGGCGGCCATCTGCCGCTGCGCCTTCTCGGCCCGGAGCCGGTCCGTGACGTCGGTGACCACGAGCAGCACCCCGGCGCCGGCGGCGCGCTCGGCGAGCGGCACCGCGGAGACGATCGCCCAGACGCCGACGCCGTCCTTACGGCGGAAGAGCACGTCGCGCCGCTCGCGCCGCCCGCGCTGCCAGTTCTGCACGTGCTGGGCCAGCACCGCCTGCGCCGACGGATCGACAAAGTCGGCCACGGGGCGGCCCCCGAGGTCACCCGGGTCGTAGCCGAGCATCGCCGCCATCTGGGGATTCGCGTGGGCGATCGCACCGCTGCCATCGAGCGTGCACACGCCATCGACGGCCGCCTCCAGCAGCCGGCGGTAACGCTCCTCGCTCTCACGCAGCGCGGCTTCGGCGCGGCGCATGCGGATCAGCGCGTTGACCGTGGCCAGCAACTCGTCGGGCGCCACCGGCTGGGTGAGACAGGCATCGGCGCCATTCTCGAGGCCTCGCACCCGGTCGTGGGTGCGCGGGTACGCCGCCGTGAGGTGCATGACCGGGATGGTCGCGGTGGCCGGCGTGCTCTTGATGCGGTGGCAGACCTCGAAGCCGTCGATGTCCGGCAGAGTCACGTCCAGGATGATGAGGTCGGGCGACTCGGCCGCCCGCAGAAGGCCCTCCGCCCCGCTGGCGGCCTCGGCCACCTCGAACCCGGCGCGTTGCAGAACGGTGCGGAGGGCAGACCGCCCGTCTTCGAAATCGTCGACGAGCAGGATCCGCGTCCTACGCCCGGGGTTCGAGTCGACGCCGGCCATGGGAGCGACGGCGCCAAGCATACCGGGACACCGGCCTTTGGGGAAGGCCCGCATCCGTGGCCGCGGCGCGCGGGGACGCCGCGGCCGTTGCAGGCGGCGTGAGCGGCGAAAACGTGCCGCCGCGAAGCCGGCCGTGGAGCCTAGACCTGGATTATTCATGAACGCGCACACCACGTTCGACCAGGGGGCACGGGCGGAGCTGGGTGGATGGGGTCCGGGTGACCCAATCCCGCCACGCGAGACGACGACATCGCCGTATGGAATGGGAACGGCTCGCCGGTGATCGGTACGCCGTCGGCTGTGGTCAGAGGACCCCGTCCACCCAGCTCCGCCCGTGCCCCCCGGTCGGCGAACGCGTCGCGCGTTCACGAATAATCCAGCTTAGCGCTCGTCGCCGGAGTGAGACCCCGTCTCCGTACCGGACCCGCCGGAAGCGCCCGACGCAGAGCGCAGACGCTGCTGGCCGGCTCGCACGTTGGTGCCGAGCGTGGACTTGGCGCGATCGAGCATGTCTTCCGCGCCCTTGCCGACCGTTTCCAGCGTTTCGGCCGCTTTCTCGCGCATGTTCGGCACACGCCGCGCGAGATAGCCGCGGATGTTGTCGCGCCACATGTAGGCGGCCACACCGCCCGCAATAGCTCCGAAAAGGAATCCAAGCATCGAGTCGCTCCTTCCCGGCGCGCCTTGACGCGCGCCGACGCGTCGGCTTGCCGTTGCAAAGATGGTGCGAGATGGAACCGGGACCGGCGGCGAGGCCGGGCACGGCGCTTGCTTTTCAATCACGATCGCGGAGGACGCTCGGTGGATCGACAGGAAGTGCACGAACGGTTCGAGCGGATCCGCCGGCGCGCGTACCAGAAGATCGACGATGAGTGGCGGCGCGTGATGGCGCATCAGCCGCCCGACCCCGGCGTCGACGACGAGGCGAAATCGGCAAGGGCGCCGCAACCGGTCGTCAAACCGCGGCGACGGCGGCGCGCCCCGGGCAAGATCAAGACCGCCTGACCCCCGTCGGCCCGTCTGGCCCTCTGTTACTCTCGGGGCATGATCGTCGTCGGGATCGACGTCGGCGGCACCTTCACCGACGTCACCGCCATCGACGAGTCCCGCACCGTCCGCGTCGCCAAGGTGCCGTCGCAACCGCGCGACGAGGCGGCCGCCGTGCTGGCCGGCCTCGCGGCCCTGGGCATTGACGCCCGTGACGTCCGCCGCCTCGTCCATGGCACCACCGTCGGCACCAACGCCATTCTCGAGCGTCGGGGCGCGCGGGTGGCCGTCGTCACCACGGCGGGCTTCCGCGACCTGCTCGAGATCGGCCGCACCAAGCGCAACATCCCGGCGCTCTTCGTGCCGACGTTCGTGCGGCCCCGACCGGTGGTGCCGCGCTCCCTGCGCTTCGAGGTCGTCGAGCGGCTCGGCGCGGACGGCGCCGTGCTGACACCGCTCGATACCGCCAGCCTGGACGCCGCGCTGAAGGCGCTGGCGACGGCACAACCCGAGGCGGTCGCCGTCTGTTTCCTGCACGCCTACGCCAACCCCGCGCACGAGCGTGCCGTCGCCGAGGCGCTGGGCGCACGCTTCCCCGCCCTGCCCGTCTGCACGTCGGCGGAGGTGGTTCCCGAATACCGGGAGTTCGAGCGGTTCTCCACGACGGTCCTCAACGCGTACCTTCAACCGCTGCTCGATCGCTACCTGAGCCGTCTCGAAAAACGCCTGCTGGAATCGGGATATACGTACGGCGTGCTAACAGTTGGCTCGAGTGGCGGGGTGATGACGGTCGACACCGCCCGCCGCCTGCCGATCAAGACGATCTTTTCCGGTCCCGCCGGTGGCGTCAGCCAGGCCTGCGTCAGCGCCGGTCGCGCCGGCCTGGGCGACTTCATCACGTACGACATGGGCGGCACCAGCACCGACGTCTGCCTGGTGCGGGACGGCCGTCCACTCACCACCACCGACAACCTGGTCGGGGCGTTCCCGGTCAAGGTCCCGCAGATCGACCTGCGGACAGTCGGCGCCGGCGGCGGCAGCATTGCCTGGATCGACGTGGATGGTAGCCTGCGCGTCGGACCGCAGAGCGCAGGTGCGCGCCCGGGGCCGGCGGCCTACGGGCAGGGCGGGACGGCGCCCACGGTCACCGACGCCAACGTCGTGCTCGGCCGCATGGGCGCCGACCGGACGCTGGGCGGCGTGATCCGGCTGGACCCCGCGCTCGCGCGCGCCGCCGTGGCGGCGCTGGGACAGGCGCTGGGCGGGATGACCGCGGAGGCGACGGCGGACGGCATCGTGCGTATCGCCGTAGCCCGGATGACGTCGTCGATCCGCGAGATCTCGATCGAGCGGGGACACGATCCCCGCGACTTCACGCTCATCGCGTTCGGTGGCGCCGGGCCCATGCACGCGATCCCGATCGCCGAGGAGCTCGGCATCCCCCGCGTGGTGGTGCCGCCGCACCCGGGCAACTTCTCGGCGCTCGGCCTGCTCGCCTCCGACGTCAAGCACGACGACGTGCGTACGCGGATCGGCCGCCTCGACGAGTCGGCGGCGGCGATCGCGGCGTTGGCCGGCGAGATGGAGAACGCCGCGGCGGCCCGTCTCGATGCGGAGGGGTTCGTGCCGCCCGCGCGGCGGATGGAGCACTCGCTCGACCTCCGCTACGCTGGCCAGGCCTTCGAGCTCAACGTGCCGCGGCCAGCCGGACCGCCGTCACCGGCCGCACTGGCCGCTGATTTCCACGCGCGGCATCTGGCCACCTACGGCCACTCGGATCCCGAGGGAGTGGTCGAGCTGGTCAACGTGCGACTCGCCGCGTACGGGCTGTACCCGGAGGGGGCCTCCGCCGCCCTGCCGGCGCCTCCCCCCGAGGAGCGGCGCCAGCCAAGCCGGCGGATGGACCACATCGGAAGGGGCGAGACGCCCCCTCCGATTCCTGCCCCCGACCAATCCGGAACGCGGGTGGTGTGGTTCGACGGTCGGCCGGGCGCATGCTCGATCCATGCACGCGCAGGGCTCAGCGCTGGGGTGAGGCTCGCGGGTTCCGCCATCGTGGAGGAGTCGGGGGCGACGAGCGTGGTGTTCCCGGGCTGGGTGGCGACGGTCGACGCATGGGGCAACCTGCGTCTGGAGCGTGGGTGAGCACGCGTCCGCCGCGCACGTGAGCTCGACCGTGGAGCGTGCGTGAGCTCGGGAGCGCGCGCGAGCGGTCGGCCGGACCCGATCACGCTCGAGGTCGTGCGCGAAGCGCTGTCCTCGATCGTGCGCGAGATGCGCATCACGCTCGTCCGCACCGCGTATTCGTCGATCCTGTACGAGGGCGAGGATTTCTCGTGCGTGCTCATGGACGGACGCGCGCAGATCGTGGCAATGTCCCGCGGCCAGGACCACCCGCTGCACATCGTGCCGATCGCCTGGTCGATGCGCGCGGTCCACGAGCGTTTCGGCGACGACATCCACCCGGGCGACGTGTTCCTGCACAACGACCCGTACACCGGCGGCACCCACCTGAACGACGTCGCGATGATCTACCCGATGTTCGCCGACGGCACGCTCTTCCTGTTCCCCGTGGTCCGCGCCCACTGGGGCGACGTCGGCGGCATGAGCCCGGGCAGCCTCTCCGGACAGGTCACCGAGATCTACCAGGAGGGCGTACGCATTCCGCCGATCCGCATCGTGGATCGGGGGCGCCCGAACCAGGCCGCGCTCGACCTGATCTTCGGCAACATGCGCGGGCCGCGCGAGCGCGAAGGCGACTTCCGGGCGATGGTCGGCACGTGCCGCAAGGCCGCCGAACGCGTGGAAGGCCTGCTGACCCGCTACGGCCGCTCCACGCTCGACGCGTGCATCACCGAGCTGCTCGATCGCGCGGAGCAGCGGATGCGACGCCGCATTCGCGAGCTGCCGGCCGGGCAGTACGCCTACGAGGCCTATCTGGAAGGCGGCCGCGAGCGGTTCACGCCGCTGCGCGTGCGGGCCAGGGTGACGATCGCGGGCGACGGCATCATCGTCGACCTGTCCGGCACGTCGCCGCAGACGGCGGGGCCGACGAACGTCGGGCCGGCCATGGCGCCGACGGGCGCCTTCACCATCCTCAAGGCGTTCCTCGACCCGGGCGGCGACGTCAACTCGGGCGCCTTCCGCCCGCTGACCGTCATCGCGCCCGAGGGCACGCTGGTCAACGCGCGCCGGCCGGCGCCCTGCGGCGGCATGGTCGAGGTCAAGTACTGCGTGGAGTCGGCGGTGATGGGCGCGCTCGCGCAGGCCATCGACGGCCGCGTCACCGGCGATCTCAAGGGTGGCGGCAACCACTGCTACGTCGGCGGCCCGCGGCCCGGCGCCGACGACGCGGACGGGGCGAACGCCACGTTCATCTTCTACGAGTACCCCGCCGCCGGCACCGGCGCCTTCGAGGGCGGCGACGGCAACAACGCCGTGCGGGCCTTCACCGAGAGCGATATCACGAGCATTCAGCCGGTGGAGTCGGTGGAGCAGAGGTATCCGCTGCGCGTGGAGCGGACGGCGCTCCGTCCCGACTCCGGCGGTGACGGTCGGTGGCGCGGCGGCCTCGGACTGGTCCGTGAGGTGCGGGTCCTTTCCGACGGCGCGCGGCTGTCCGTCCTCGCGGAAAAGGGCGTGCTACCGCCGTACGGCGTGTGCGGCGGATTTCCCGGCGCGCCCAACCGCTTTCGAGTGCGGCGCGCCGGGCAGTGGATCGAGCCCTCCCCGCTCCCGGGCAAGGTGAGCGACTTTCCGCTGCGCCGTGACGACGTGGTCGTCATGGAGACGTCCGGGGGCGGGGGCTACGGCGATCCGCTCCTGCGCGATCCGGACGCGATCGCGAGCGATCTGCGCGAGGGCGTGGTGAGCCCGGCGACGGTGGCGGCACGTTACGGCGTCGCCACCGACGGTGGAGCGATCGACGCCACGGCGACCGCCGCTCGCCGCGCCGCGGCCCATCAGGCGCGGACGACGGCACGCCTCGTCCGGCGCGATGACCTCGAGGAAGCGCAGGTACGGCTGATTGCCCTCGATCCGGCGACGGCCGAGCGGCTGGGCGTCGTGCCGGGTGACGTCGTCGAGGTCGTCAATCCCCGGGGGGCGCCACTCCGGTGCTGGGTCTCGGAGCGCCGACAAGCCGAGGCGGGCGCGGCCGGACTGTCCGCCACGTCCATCGCGATGCTCGCAATGGCGGCGGGCACCCCCGTGGAGTTGCGTCTGCTGGTCCGCACGTCCTCGGGCACGTCCTCGGGCACGTCCTCGGCTTCGGCGGGCTGATGCTGCGCATGCTCGCCTGCCGAACCGTGACCGTTGCGGCGCTCGCCGGGCTGCTCGTGCCAACCGTCGTGTTGGCGTTCCCCAGTGCCTTGCCGGCCGCGAGCAGCGACGACAGCGGGAGCGTCGCCACGATGGAAGGCGAGGTCGTCCGGCAGACCAACGCGATCCGGCGCGAGCACGGCCTGCGCGCGCTCGAACCGAACACCTCACTGGCGCGGCTGGCGCGCGAGCACAGCTGCCAGATGGCGCGCGAAGGGAAGGTCTCGCACACGGGTCCGCACGGGGCCACCCTCGGCGACCGGGTGCACGCCGCCGGGGAGCCGTACCGCCGGCTCGGCGAGAACGTGGCCATGCACCACCGCGCCCGCGAGTCGGTGACCACCGCCGTGCGCGGGTGGATGCAGAGCGAGGGGCACCGCGCCAACATCCTCGACGGCGCGTTCACCGAAACCGGCGCCGGGGTTTGCCGCGCCGGCGACGCCGTCTACTTCACCCAGATCTTCCGCCGGCGCTGATCTTCACCCCCGCCGGCTCTCCCGGAAGATCGTGGCAGCGCGGTTGCAAGCTTCGCGCGTCATCATTCCCGCCGTTTGTCGTACGGCGCGAAGCCGTCTGGCGCGCGGCGGCAAGGAGGTCCGCATGGAACACGCTCACCCGACCCGTACCGACATCGAGCCGATCGACGTGGCCGCCCGCCTGCGGGCGATCAAGAGCCGGCTCCCAGGTCAGATGCTGCAGGAGCGCATCGACACCGCCAAGATCCTCCATGGCCCGCTCTACAGCCTCCGCGAAGTTCGCGCCCGCGTGGGAGCGACGCTGCCGCGCCGGCCCGGTTTCATTCGCGGCGCCGTGCTCGAGCCCATCGAGGCGTACCACCAGAGCATCCCGGACGAAGCGTTGCTGAAGTACGACGACGCGGCCCAGAGCGGGCTGTTCTCGCGCTTCATGGTCGCGACGCCCACCTACTACAGCGAGCGACAGGTCGATCCCTGGATCATCGGCGAGGTCACGGGGACGGAAGAGTGGGCGGTGCTCGCCCAGTGGGACGTGTAGGCTGCGGCCCGACGTGTAGCGCCACGGTCCGACGTGTACCGCCGCACTCCGTCGTGTAATCAGTACGACTCGCGCTTGCAGAATCTGCACCCCGGTCGCTTCGGGCGGCCGGGGGATCGTGGCCGTGATCGGTGGGGTTCTCGCATTCTTCATCGCGGGTGACACGGGCGTGCTGCTGGCCGTGTGGCTGCCACGAACCGTGCGTGGCGGGCAGCTCGGGACGTGGCCGTGTTTGCGGTTGGCCGGGCGGGCTCTGCGGTGGGCCTCAGCGCGTCTTCGGGTGGCCTAGACTTCTTCGGGCTGACCGACCGGGCTCTGCCCGATGGAGGCGTGGCACTCCGGGCAGTGCCAGCCGAGGACGACCTCGATCATGGGTTTCTGGCAGTACGTGCATTCCATCGCGGTCGTCCATCCTCTCCGGGCCGGCGCTACCGTCCTTCGCCCATGTTCCCTTCGTCACGTCGCGGCATGTCCATGAGGGCGAAACCCCGGCGGTGGGGTCACCCATCGATCAGATCGACGTAGTCGCGCGCGTTCCGCAGGATGTCTTCCACGTCTTCGGGGCCCATCGCGTTCGCACCGGCTTCGCGGGCACGCCCATGACGAGCCCGCCCGCCTCCACCAGGTCGCCGCGCACGATCGCCCCCGGCCAGATCGACGCGCCCGCCCCGATGATCACGTCCCAGATGGCGTGCACGCGCGGGTTCCGGCCGGGGACGGAGCGGCTCACGGCGCAAGCCACACCTTCATGAAGGTGATGTTGTCGTACGCCGTCGACGCGGGCTTGTAGCCACGCACCTTCTTGTCGGTGAAGAACCAGCCTTCCACCCAGCCGACGGGGAGGGCGCTCGGCGCGCCGCTCATGAACATCCGCTGGAGATCGTGGTACAGCTTCGCGCGCTTGGCCCGGTCGGTCTCCTTGAGCGCGCGGTCGGCGAGCTCGTCCAGCTTCGGATCCGACCACTTGCCGTAGTTGCTCCCGCCCTGGGTCGTCCAGATCAGCGAGAAGGGGTCGCCGGGATCCGTGGAATCCATCGCGCGGTCCTGCGAGGTGAGGAGCGTGAAATCGCCCTTGCCGAACGCCGCGAACCCCGCGGCGCTTTCGTGGGACTTGAGCGTGCCGCGAATCCCGATCCGGCGCAGCTGGGCCGCCACGAGCTGGGAGCGATCCGAGTAGTTGCCGACCTGGCGGAACGCCATCTCGATGTCGATCCCGTTCGGATGGTGCTTCTTCACGAGCTTCTCGGCCTCTGCGATGTCCTGCTCCTTCCCCGCGCCCGTGCGGCAGCCCGGCATCCTCTCGAGCTCCGCGAGCGGCAGGGCGGCCTCGCCCACCAGCTTCGGATCGAGCATCGCGCACGGCACGCCGGCGCCATCGAGGGCCTTGGTGATCAGCTCCTGGCGGTTCAGCGCCAGGTGCACCGCGCGGCGCATGTCCGGATTGTCGAACGGGGGCTTGGTGGTGTTCAGGAACACGATCCAGATCGTATTGATGGGCCAGCGGTAGACATCGATCTCGCTGCCGCGCGCGGCCTTGAGCTCCTCCGAGGGCGCCTTGCCCATCGGCGGCCACGTATCCCAGAGGTGGATGCGCCCGGCCTTCGCGGCAGCGAGCTGCGTCGGCCCGCCCGTGAGGATGAATTGCTTCACGCCGTCGAGGTACGGCAGGCCGGGGATGAAGTAGTCCTTGTTCTTTTCCCACTCGATCACGCTGCCGCGCTCGTACTTCTTGAACTTGAACGGTCCGGTGCCGATCTGGGCTTCGGGCTTGTTGAGGTCGCCGAACTTCTCGAGGACGTGCTTGGCGGCGATCCGGCACCACGCCGACGCCACGGCGCCGAGGAACGGCTCGGGTGCCGGCGCCTTCAACCGGACCTGGAAGGTGTGGGGATCGACGATCTCGGTGCCCGCGACCAGCGGCTTCAGCGTCGCGCCGCACTTCGGGCTCTTGAAGTCGGGATTCAACACGCGATCGAACGTCGCCTTGACATCCGCCGAGGTGAACGGCTGGCCGTCGTGCCACTTCACGCCCTTGCGGAGGTGGAACGTATACGTCTTGCCGTCGGCGGAGACGGTGTAGCGCTCGGCGAGATCCGGCGCGATCTTCGTGGGATCGTCGGGATCCCTGTGGAGCAGCCCGCTGTAGACGCCCGAGGTGGCCTGCTGCACGACGAGCGGCGACTCCGCGTGGACGTCGAGGCGCGCGGGATCCCCGTAGTCGAACCAGTTCAGGATGCCGCCATACCGCGGCTTGTCTTGCTGCGCGAACCCGCCGGCCGCGACGCCAGCGATCATGACCATGACGACCGCCACGATGAAGAGCCGATGGTTCCGCATGATGTCTCCCTCTAGCCCAGTCCGCCCCTGAGGCGGGGATCGGCAATGTCCCGAATCGCGTCTCCGAGCAGGTTCAGCGCGAACACCGCGAGGCTGATGGCGACGCCGGGGAAGAAGATCAGCCAGGGGGCCGTCTCCATCGCCTGCGTGCCCGCCGTGAGCATGCCGCCCCACGACGGCTCATCGGGCGGCGCCCCTACACCGAGGAAGCTGAGCGAGGCCTCGACCACGATCGCGTACGAGATGTTCGTGGTAACGAGCACGATATAGGTCGCCAGGCAGTTGGGCAAGATGTGGCGCAGCACGATCCGCACGTGCGAGGTTCCCGCCGCGCGCGCGGCCTCGACGTACGGGCTCGCCGCGATCCCCAGCGCGACGGACCGCACGGTGCGCGCCGCCGTCGGCGTGAGCAGGATGGTCAGCGCGAGGATCACGTTGTTGACGGACTGGCCGACCGCGGCCATGAGTGACAGCGCGAGGACGATCGGCGGCAGCGCCATCACGCAGTCGATGACGCGCTGGCTCGAGACGTCCGCGATGCCGCCGAGGTAACCCGTGAAGATGCCCCACAGCGAGCCGATCGTGACGCCGACGAGGACGGATACCAGGCCCACGTAGAGGGACAGCCGCGCGCCCCACATGACCCGGCTCAGCACGTCGCGCCCCAGGTTGTCCGTCCCCATCGGGAACTCGCGCCCGGGCGGTACGAACTGGCCGAAGACAGCCTCCTTCGGACCGTGGGGCGCCAGCACGGGGGCGAGCAGTGCCGTGGCCACCAGCACGAGCACGACCGCCGCGCCCGCGACGCCGAGCGGTTGTCGGGCGAGGAGCCGCCGCGTCTGCGCCGCGACGGCGCTCATGCGAGACGGATCCGCGGATCGAGCCACCCGTAGAGCAGGTCGACGATCAGGTTCACGGCGAGGAAGATCAGCGCCATCACGAACACGATGGCCTGCACCGTCGGGTAGTCGCGGTAGCTCACCGCCTGCACGAGCGCCGTCCCCATGCCCGGCACCGCGAAGATGATCTCCATGATTACGATGCCGCCGAGCAGGCGCCCGCCCCACCAGCCGATGAACGTGACCACGGGCAGCAGGGAGTTGCGGAGCGCGTGGCGGTAGATGACGGCGCGGTCCGAGAGCCCCTTCGCGAACGCGGTGCGGACGTAGTCCTGGCGGACGACCTCGAGCATCTGCGAGCGCGTGAGCCGCATGATCGGCGCGGAGATGTAGTACGCCTGCGCGAGCGCGGGCCAGATCATCTGCTTCAGGTTCTCCACGGGGTTCTCGGTCAGCGCCGAATACTCGAGCGGCGGCAGGTAGCGGAAGACGCGGACGAGCAGATACAGGATGAGCACGCCCGTGAAGAAGATGGGCAGGCTCAAGCCGCTGATCGACAACACGCGCACACCATAGTCGAGCCACGTGTTTTGCCGCACGGCCGAGATCACGCCGAGCGGGATCGCCCACAGCATCGCGAGCCCCATCGTGAGCACCGCCAGCTCCATCGAGCGCGGGAACCGCTCGAGCAGGATGTCGCGCACGGGACGCCGCTGGCTGTAGGACTCGCCGAAGTCCAGGCGCACGGCGTTGCCGAGCCACGTGACGTACTGCACGAGGACTGGCTTGTCGAGACCGAGCTCCGTGCGGATCTGCTTGATCTGCTTCTCCTGCACGCTGCTCTGCTCCGAGCCGGTCTGGTAAACGAGAATCTGCGCGATGTCGCCCGGCACCAGGCGCATGAGCACGAAGATCAGCAGCGAAGCGCCGAGAAGAGTCGGAACGAAGAGCAGCAGCCGGTGGACGACGTAGACCTGCACCGCGCAGGATTGTAGCCTAGCCGCCCCGGGCTGCACTCGCGGCCCATGCTGCATTCGCCCACCTCCCGGGTCGCGTCGATGTCGCCCCGGAACTAGTGGAGCAGGCCCGCGAACGGCAGCGCATTGACGACGGTGCCGACGTGGGCCAGCTCCGTGGCCAGGGCCATCCCGGCGCGGCTGCGCTCGACCGCGGACCGCGGGTACCCGAGGAACCAGAGCGCCAGCCCCGAGTGCGTCCGGCCACCGCCCTTGAGGTGGAAGGCGCGCTCGTCAGCGAAGCCGACGGCGCCAAGCGCGCCATCGAGTCGGCCGGGCGGGTCGCGTGTGACGTCGTGCTCACGGACATCACCATGGGACACGCCCGCCGCGACGGCCTGTGGCTCTTGGATCGGTTTCGCGCGCTGACCGCGCGCGGCTTTGACCGTGTCCTCATCAAGCCGATCGGCCGCCCGTCGTTTCGCCAGACACACGGTCAGTCGGGTCGGCGCGGGGTCCCAATCAGTGCGTGAGGAGGACATCAGTATCCTCGCCCCCAACCCACCACGTTCTCGAGCGGCTGGTCATTCAGGTAGCGGCGGAGGTTGTCACAAAAAAGATCCACGCCCCGGTGGAGGTTCACGTCCGTCTCGCCCGAGACGTGCGGCGTGATGAACACGCGCGGGTCGTCCCACAAGCGGCGGTCGGGGTCGCCTTCGAATTCCCCGCGGTAGACGTCGAGCGCGGCCCCACCGATCTGGCCGGTGGCCAGCCCCTCCAGGAGGGCGGTCTCGTCGATGATCTCTCCCCGGGCCACGTTGATCACCACCGCACCGGGCTTCATCGCGGCGATCGCCGCGCGGTTGATCAGGCCTTCCGTCTCCGCCGTCAACTGGCAGCAGACGGCGACGAAGTCGCTCTCGGCGAGCAACGCGTGCAGACCGTCGGAGGATTCCAGCCGGCTGACGCCTTCCGGCAGGGGCTCGCCGGCGGCGACCCGCCGGCGGGTCCCCACCACGCGCATCCCCACGGCCGCGCACAGCCGCGCCACATCGCGCCCGATCCCTCCCAGGCCGACGACGCAGACCGTCTTGCCGCGGAGCAACCTCGGCCGGTAGGCCCGGTGCTCGAACTCGTGCCGCGTCCGGTCCGGAGCCGCGCGCTGAAAGCCCTTGACGAAGTACAGGATCGCCGCGAGCACGTACTCGGCCATGGGGAGCGTGTTCCCCAGACCCCGGGACGTCGTCACCGTGACGTCGCTTCCCCAGAGATCGCCGTCGCGCAGGTTGCTCGCCCCCGCCGGGATCTGGTGAAACCAACGAAGACGAGGGGCGCGCGAGCGAAGGTCCTTCGGGAACGGGAACGTCCCCAGCGCCACCTCGGCGGTGGCCAGCAGGCGATCCCGCTCCGCCTGCGGCAGGGCCTCGCGCGGCCCGGGCTTCGCCGGCAGGTATCTGCGGGCCGTGGCTGGTGGCCACGACTCCCGGTATTCCGCCTCGAACATGCGGCGCCCATCCACGACGCGGACGGCGACGCCCACTGCGTGCACCTTCTGCATCGCCGCATCCGAGATGGGCGCGATGACCAGGACCTCGACGGAGGAGCCGTCAGCGATCATCTATCGGCCGCGACGCGAATGACCAATGACCGAATCCCAATGAAGGTCGAGGTCCCGATCAATTTGACCAAGCGCGAAGCGCATCCGGCATTGGTCATTTGAGAAAGGCTCGCTGCCGCTCTCATTCCCGGACCCGGGGCAAAATATCGTGGGCCATCGCGTCCAAGCCCCCCCGAGGTCCCTTCCCTCGCGCGCGGCCATGTCGCGCAGGACCGCCAGACGGGCCCGGAAGTCCTCGGGCGTCACGCGGGTTGGGTGCCAGCCGTCCCCGCGCCTGAGCACGCGCCGGAGGGCCGCGTCGCTCGACCCGCCTACGCTCTTCAGCTCTTCCGGGACGTCTTGGGGGTAAAGCCCGTGATCTGGGGGATGACCTTCTTACTGCCGCAGCTCGGGCACGTGACCTTCGCCTTGGTGCGCTCCGTGATGCTCAGGGTCATCTCGAAGCCCTTCTCACACTTCTCGCACATGTACTCGTACCTGGGCATCGGGAGCCTCCTATTAACTACGTCTGACGGCGCTTCAGCGGGCCGCCGCAGCCGGGACAGGTCCCCATCATAGCGGCCTTGGCGTACGTACGCCTCCTCGACGGCGTGGAGCGGCCTGGCAGGACGTCATGGAGGCGGTTAGAGCGCGCCTTCCAGCCCGCTGCGGTGGCGATGTCGAGGCCGGCCGCTCGGCCACGGAGTGCCGTCGCCCCGACGGTGCCGCTGCTGATCCCCAGGCTCTGCGCCACCTCCCGGTGGGTGCGCCCGAGGTTCCACTTCTGTCGCAGGATCTCCCGTGTCTGGCGCATGGACAGTCGCTCGGTGGCCATCCCTCCCCTTTCGGGGGCGGACGGTCCGGCCGACCGGTCCCGCGTCGCTACGCTGCGGCCATCGCCCTGATCACGATCCTCCGATCCCGGTGATCACGATGCCGCTTTTCTTGATCACGATCGCCCGATCTCGGTGTACTGGGTGAGGGACGATTCCCGCCGACAGGGGAGCGAACCGATCACCCCCAAAATCGCGAGTGCAGTGGTCAATATCCCTCGCGACTGGTACCGTACACCTCCTGGACCAGATTCTTTGAGGGTTGCGTACGCCGAGGAGCAGGACGTGAAACTATCAGCAAAGTTTGCTCGGCAAGAGACCGAAGAGGCGCGCCAAGCACGGGTTTCGCGCCGGCGTATTCGTCAGGCCCAGGCCGCTGCAGTCTTGCGCATGCTCGGGCTTCCCGAACCCGTCCACGAGCCTTTGGGTAATTCTCAACAGCAAACGAACGGTGCCGGCGCGCTGGCGTGTCCGCACTGTCCGCGGCGCTTCGTGCTTCCCATGCACCTCGGTCGTCATCTGCGGACGGTCACCGCGAAACGACCGTGGCCTAAACCCCGATGACTCGCCGTCGCAGACCGAAGCGGATCGAGCCGCTGATGCCGCTGCGGCACCGGCTCCCTGATGCAACGCTGTAGGCGCGATACCCCAATGGGGTTGAGGCGGCTCACGAGAGCGAAGCCGTCCAGGACTCAAAAGGAGGGAACCCGCGATGACGGTTGCAGCGATCCTGAAGGTCAAAGGCAGCCACGTGGAGACCACGAGCCCTGAAACGACCGTTTACTCGGCTGCCTGGGAATTGAAGGTCAAGAACATTGGGGCGCTGGTCGTCGTGAGCGGGGACGGCGCCACGATCCTCGGGATGATCTCGGAGCGCGATCTCGTGCGTGGGATCAGCGAGCACGGTGCGCACCTGCAGGCGCTCCCCGTGTCCAAGTTGATGACCACCCCGGTGCTCACCTGCACGCCGGAGGAGCGTGTCACGGCCGTGATGGTGCGCATGACCCGCCACCGCGTGCGCCACCTGCCGGTCGTCGATGGCGGCAGGCTGTCGGGCATCATCAGCATCGGGGACGTTGTCAAGTCCCGGCTGGATGAACTTGAGTTGGAGGCGAATGTCCTGCGCGAGACACTGATCGTGAGCCACTGATCCGCCCTCGGATGCAGCCGCGTGCGCGTAACCGACCCGCGCGAGGGGGCTCCTGGCCGTCCGGCTGACGACCTCGACAATCTCTATCCACGCATCGGTGAGCCGAACCAGGCGCAGCAGCTGGAGTCGGCCGGGAAGACCTCATCCTGGCCGCCCGGGTCGCGGCCGACGCGCCGTTTGAGTTTCCGGCTCTTCTCCTTTCCGAGTGGGTAAGCGGGATGATCCCAACCGGCGCTCGTGCGGCTCGTTCTTCACGAACCCGATCGTCAGCGCCACCGACGCCGAGCGCGTGGTGGCGCTGGCGGGGGATCCCACGATGCCGCGCTGGCCGCAGCCGGACGGTCGCGTGAAGCTCTCGGCGGCGTGGCTGATCGAGCGGGCGGGCTTCCGGCGTGGCAGCGCGAGGGACCGGTCGGGCTGTCGACGCGTCACGCGCTGGCCGTTGTCGCCCACGAGGGCGCCCGCGCCGCCGATGTCCTCTTCGCGCGCCGACTGCGCGATCGCATGCGGGAGCGCTTCGCGGTGACGCTGGCGTTCGAGCCCGTGGTGTGGGAACGGTGACCGTGGCGCGGAGCGCTCCGTGAAGCCCCCGCTGCCGGAGCCGTTGCCCGCCGATCCGCTGCCGCTGGTGGAGCAGTGGCTGCGCGAGGCGACCGAGTCGAGCCGCAACGCC
>JBGPXN010000127.1:0-13102 GCA_041492755.1 Methylomirabilia bacterium
GGAAGCGGATGGCGCCGGCGAAGCCGGCGCTCGAACGGGTGGGATCGGGGGAGCGACCGCCGCTTCCGCCGATACCCCCACCGGCGGAACCGGAAGCGGATGGCGCCGGCGAAGCCGGCGCTCGGACGGGTGGGATCGGGGGGAGCGACCGCCGCTTCCGCCGATACCCCCACCGGCGGAGCCGGAAGCGGATGGCGCCGGCGAAGCCGGCGCTCGAACGGGTGGATCGGGGGGAGCGACCGCCGCTTCCGCCGCTCCCCCCACCGGCGGAACCAGAAGCGGATGGCGCCGGCGAAGCCGGCGCTCGAACGCGGTGAGACCGACGCTACGACGAAGGAAGACGGCCACAGGCGGCGCCGGCGCCGCCTGTTTGGTTTTTCGGGTCAGGCGGCTGGCGGGGAGGTCGTGACATGAGGCGAATGGTCGGAGTTTTCGGGGCTGGGCTCGCGCTCGGCGTCCTCGCGGTGTTGGCAGTGGGGCACGTCGGGCTCGTGGGGCCGGCGGGGGCGGGCTCGGACGTGGCCGAGCGGGCGTTGCTCGACAACGATCGGGTGACGCTGATGGAGTACACGTTCCCGGCGGGGTTCAAGGGGGACGAGCACGCGGCGATCGCCGACGAGTTCGCGTACGTGCTGGACGGGGAGTTCAGCGTCGTCACCAAGGGACTGGGCAAGCGGGTCCTCCGGAAGGGCGAGCTCGAGTATGCGGCCAAGGGGACCCTGCATTACTCCCTGAACGAATCGAAACGGCCGGCCCGGGTGCTGGTCGTCCTGTTGAAGGAGCGCTGAAGATGATCTTCCCGGTCGAGAACCGCGTGGGGGCCGCGCCGTCGGCCCGGAACGCATGACCTTCGTCACCCACGTCGAGTGCTCGATCTGCGGCCATCATCACGACCCCAAGCGCCTGCTCACCGTCTGCGATCGCTGCGGTCAGATGCTGGCCGTCCGCTACGACCTCGATCGGGTCGCCGCGCACGTCAGCAAGGACGCCCTGCGGGGGCGCGGTCCGGGGATGTACCGCTTCCGCGAGCTCACGCCGCTCGACGACGGCGAGGAGCCGATCACGCTCGGCGAAGGTAGCACGCCGCTCCTGTACCTGCCGCGGCTCGCCGCCCACTTCGGGCTGCGCCACGTCTGGGCCAAGGACGAGGGCCAGAATCCGACGGGAACGTTCAAGGCGCGCGGGCTCGGGATGGCGATCACGCGCGCGCGGACCCTCGGGGCACGCGGCTTCCTCGTCCCGTCGGCGGGCAACGCCGGCGGCGCCGCCGCCGTGTACGCGGCGCGCGCGGGACTGCCGTGTGGCGTGATCGTCCCGCGCGGCACGCCGTCGGCCGCGATCGCCGAGGCGCAGATCGCCGGCGCGCACGTGTTCACCATCGAAGGCTCGATCGCGACCGCGGGCCGCATCGTGGCCCAGGCCGCGCCCGCGCTCGGCTGGTTCGATCTGTCCACGCTCAAGGAGCCGTACCGCCTCGAGGGCAAGAAGACGATGGGCCTCGAGCTGGCCGAGCAGTGCGGCTGGCAAACGCCGACCGTGCTGCTCTATCCCACCGGCGGCGGCACCGGACTGGTGGGGATCGCGAAGGCGTACGAAGAGCTCTCGTCGATGGGCTGGCTCGAGGGACGCTGGCCGCGCTTCATGGCGGTGCAGTCCGAAGGCTGCGCGCCCATCGTGAAGGCCTTCTCCGAGGGCGCCGATCTGACCGCGCCCTGGCCCGATCCAGTCACCGCCGCCGCCGGACTGCGCGTGCCCTCACCGTTCGCGGGGCGCCAGATGCTCCACGTCCTGCGCCGCACCCACGGCGACGCCGTCGCCGTGTCCGATGCCGCCATCGCCGAGGCTCAGCGCTTGCTCGCCCAGTGCGAAGGCGTGTGGACGGCCCCCGAGGCCGCGGCCCTGGTTGCCGCTCTCCCCATGCTCCAGCTACGGGGAGAGGTCGAGCGCGAGGACCGCGTCGTCCTCATCCTCACCGGCGCCGGCATCAAAAATGACCCCCCCGCGCTCCCGTCGTCCACCGATCTCGAAGGCGACGACGACGCCATCGTCGCCCACGTCGTCCGCACACTCACGCGCTAACCCCCCGCCTCACGGTCGTCACCGACCGGTGACGTCGCCACGCGCAATGGGGAGGGGGGGGTGAAACCGCCCCCCGAGTTTGATAGCATCTGCGCCACTTAGCGCGCGTCTCGGGAGGCCTTGAATGACCATCGAGATCGGCAAGATCCGGAACGTCGGTGTCGTCGGACACGGGGGCGTGGGCAAGACCTCGCTGGTGGAGGCGATGCTCTTCACGGCGGGCGCGGTGACCCGCCTCGGCAAGGTGGACGACGGTACGACCACCACCGACTTCGACCCCGACGAGATCCGGCGCAAGATCTCGATCAACACCGCCGTGGCCTACGCCGACTGGAAGGGCCACCACGTCACGCTGGTCGACACGCCCGGATACGGCGACTTCATCGCGGAGGCGCGCGCCGCGCTCCGGGTGGTGGAGGCCGCGCTGGTGGTGGTCGACGCGGTGGCCGGCGTGCAGGTGCAGACGGAGAAGGTCTGGAAGTTCGCGCTCGAATACAACCTGCCGCGGGCCGTGGTGGTGAATCGACTCGACCGGGAGCGCGCCGATTTCTTCCGGACGCTGGAATCGCTCAACCGGCGCCTGAAGGGCCGGCTGGTGCCGCTGCAGGTGCCGGTGGGCGAGGAGTCCGGCTTCCAGGGCTTCGTCGATCTCGTGCGCATGAAGGCGACCGTCTTCGCCGACGGCCGGCCGAAGGAGACCGACATTCCGGCGGATCTCGCGGACCGCGCCCGGGAGTATCGCGAGAAGCTGGTGGAGGCGGCCGCCGAGACCGACGACGAGCTGCTCAACAAGTACCTGGAGGAAGGCTCGCTCGGCGAGGCCGAGATGCTCAAGGCCCTGCGGGCCGGCATCGCTCAGGGCAAGATCGTCCCCGTGGTGACCGCCTCGGCCGTCAAGAACATCGGCAGCACGGCGCTCCTGGACCTCATCGTCGAGTCGTTCCCGTCGCCCGCCGACCGCGGCGAGGTCAGCGGTACCGACACCAAGACCAAGCAGGAGGCGACGCGCGCGCCCGACGCCACGGCCCCGCTGAGCGCGCTCGTCTTCAAGACCCTCAACGATCCGCACGTCGGCAAGCTCTCGTTCTTCCGCGTCTACAGCGGCACGCTGCGGGCGGACTCCAACGTGCTCAACGTCACGCGCGGGGCCAGGGAGCGCATGGGCCACATCTCCTGGATGCAGGGCAAGACGCCGAAGGCCGTCGAGGCGCTCGGACCCGGCGAGATCGGCGTGGTGGCCAAGCTCAAGGAGACCCTCACCGGCGACAGCCTGAGCGACGAGGCGCATCCGCTGGAGCTGCCGCGTATCACGTTCCCGGAGCCGGCCATCTCCTTCGCCATCCAGCCCAAGACCCGGGGCGACGAGGACAAGATCTCCACCGCGCTGGCCCGCATCGGGGAGGAGGATCCGACCATCCACTACCACTTCGACCCGGAGACCAAGCAGCTCCTGGTCGCCGGAGTGGGCAGCATGCACGTCGAGATGGTGGTGGAGCGCATGAAGCGCAAGTACAACGTCGACGTGACCATGCTCCCGCCGCGCATCCCGTACAAAGAGACGGTCAAGGGGCGTGCGGAGGGGCAGGGCAAGTACAAGAAGCAGACGGGTGGTCGAGGGCAGTACGGCGACACGTGGCTGCGCGTCGAGCCGATGACCCGCGGCGGAGGCCTCGAGTTCGTGGACGATATCTTCGGCGGCGCGGTCCCGCGCAACTTCATCCCCTCGGTCGAGAAGGGCGTGCGCGAGTGCATGAAGAAGGGCATCCTCGCCGGCTATCCCGTGGTCGACCTCAAGGTCACGCTCTACGACGGGTCCTATCACGACGTCGACTCGTCCGACATGGCGTTCCAGATCGCCGCGTCCATTGGGCTCCAGAAGGTGTTCATGGACGCCCACCCGATCTTGCTGGAGCCGATCGTGAACGTGGAGGTGACGACGCCGTCCGACGTCGCCGGCGACATCATCGGCGACATGAACTCGCGGCGCGGTCGCATCGTGGGCATGGAGCCGTCCGGCGAGACGGCGAGCGTGCGCGCCCAGGTGCCGATGTCCGAGATGCTGACGTACGAGCCGAGCCTGCGCTCGATGACCGGCGGGCGCGGCGGCTACTCCATGGAGTTCTCACATTACGAGGAAGTGCCCGCCTTCATCGCGGAGAAGGTCATCAAAGAGACCAAGACGGAGAAGGAGAAAGCCGAAAAGCACTGAGGTAAGGGGCTAGCGGCCGCGCAGGCGGGGGTCCAGCACGTCGCGCAGGGCGTCGCCGAGCATGTTGAATCCGAAGACGGCCAGGGAAATGGCGACCCCCGGCCACACCGCCATCCACGGCGCGCGGAACATGTACGTGCGCCCGGATCCGGAGAGCATCGCCCCCCACGAGGGATAGGGCGGCGGCACGCCGAACCCGAGGAAGGACAGGGCGGACTCGGCGAGGATCACGCCGCCGAGACCGATGGTGGCCACGATGATGATGGTGGCCGTGACGTTCGGCAGGATGTGCCAGATCAGGATGCGCAGGTGCCCGCAGCCCATGGCGCGGGCCGCTTCCACGTAGACGTTCTGGGCCACCGCGATGGTGGCGCCGCGAATCACCCGCGAATTGATGGCGGCGACGATCACGGCGAGCGACAGCACGACGTTCAAGAGCCCCGGGCCCAGCACCGCCATCACCGACAGGATGATCACCAGGTACGGGAACGACATCCACGCGTCGACCAGGCGCTGGAGCACGATGTCGTAGGCGCCGCCGAAGTAGCCGCTGGTGATGCCGATGACGCCGGCGAGCAGGATGCCGATCCCGATGGAGGCGAAGCCCACGGTCACCGAAATGCGGGCGCCGTAGACGATCCGGCTCCACATGTCGCGTCCGAGGTTGTCGGTGCCGAGCCAGAAGGCCATGCTGGGCGCCTTCATCCGCGCGCCCGGAATCGTCTCGTCGTAGGCGTAGGGCGCGATGTGCTCGGCGAAGATCGTCATGAGGAGCATGGCGATCACGATCACGCCCCCGATCGCGCCCAGCGGCTTGCGCCGCGCGAACCGCCAGAGCGCCATCAGTGGCCCGGTCCGCCGCGGCCGCCGGCCCCGCGCCGGTGTCGCCTCGGGGACCGGCGCGCTGACCATCCCCACCGCCTGTCCGTTGCTCACGTGTTGCCCGGCTCCTTCCGAGCGCCGGCTTCGCCGGCGCAACCCCGGGGGGAGGTTAATACCTTATCCGGGGGTCGAGGACGGCGTAGAGCGCGTCCACGACGAGGTTCATGAGCACGATGAACGACACGACCACGAGATTGACGCCCTGGATCACGGGATAGTCGCGCTGGTTGATCGCGTCGAACAGGAAGCGGCTCATCCCGGGCAGCCCGAAGATCTGCTCGATGATGACGGTGCCGCCCAGGATCTGCGCGATCTGGATGCCGAGCACCGTGATGACGGGGATGATGGCGTTGCGCAGGCTGTGCTTGAAGACGATCACACTCTCGCGCAGCCCCTTGGCCCAGGCGGTGCGGACGTAGTCCTGGCGCAGAACCTCGAGCAGCATGCCGCGGGTCAACCGCATCAGCGCCGCCGCGGCCGCGATGCCGAGGATGACGGCGGGGAGGAAGAACTGGGTGACGTGGGTGACGGGATCCTTGCCGAACTCGGTGTAGCCGGTGAGGGGCCGCCAGCCCCACCAGATCGCCGGGAGCACGATCACCAGCGTGGCCAGCCAGAACCCGGGCATCGACAACCCCAGGATGGCGGCGCTGCGGGCGACGTAGTCGCGCATGGTGTCCTGGCGCGTGGCCGAGATCACGCCGATCGGGATGGAGATCGCGACGGCGACGACGGAGGCCCAGAACGCCAACTCGAGCGTGATGGGCAGGCGGCGGCCGATCTCTTCCAGCACCGGCCGCCTGGTCCAGAGCGACTCCCCGAGATCACCGCGCGCCACCCGGCCGAGCCACTCGAAGTACTGCACGTAGATCGGCCGGTCCAGCCCAAGCTTGGCCCGCAGCTCGTCCAGGTCCTTGGCATACGCCTTCTCCTCGAGCATGAGCTGCACCACGTCCCCCGGAATCAACCGCGGCAACGTGAACACGATGAGCGACGCGATCAACAGCGAAGGCACCGCCACGAACAACCGCTTCACCAAGTACCGCTTCAGCACACCGTCGCCCTACCGCCGCCCAAAACCGCCGAGCACCTGGTTCAGACGTGGGCCAACCTCGCGTCGCCGGCCGATCAAAACGGTGCAGATGCTAGGCGGCGACGAGCGACGACCGAGACGTGGCCCGGCCACGTCGCAGGGAGGAGCGAGGAGCCAACGACGCAGATGCGCCGTTTTCATCGGCCGGCCTAGCGATCGAGCCAGGCGGCCATGAGGCGGCCACCATAGTCATAGCCAATGTTCGGGCCGTAGTTCTTGAGCGCGCCCTCCCAGACCGCGATGTACATCAATGACGGCATCTGCACGTACCACTGCTGTCGGGCGAGGTGGCGCTGGAGCTCGTGGATGATCTCCCGCCGCTTTGCGACGTCGAACGTTCGGCGCTGGCGGACGAGCATGTCGGCCGCGACGGGATCGTTGATGTGGCTCTGGTTCTTGAGCTCCTCGGGATAGTACTGGCCGAACAAGAAGTTGTCGGCGTCGAGGTACGGTGTCTGCGGGCCGAAGGCCGTGGAATCGAACTTGCCGTAGAAGCAGGTCGAGATGTAGGCCCCGTACTCCTTCTGATCGAGCTTGGTCTCGATGCCGACGTCCTTGAGATTCTTGACCACGAGCTGCGCCATGTCGACCTGGATGGTGGAGCCGTAGGTGGTGAAGCAGGTGCTGGCCGGGAAACCATTCGGGTACCCGGCGGCGGCCAGGAGCCGCTTGGCCTCCTTGGGGTCGTGCTTGAAGAACTTCGCGCCCTCGCCGAGCTGGTCGACGGGCAGCGACCATTCCTTGAGGGCTGCCGGTACCGCCGGGTTGTAGACGCCGATGCCCTCGAAGACCGAGTCGATGATGGCCTTGCGGTCGATGGCGAGCGACATGGCGTGGCGGACCCGCGGGTCGCTGAAGGGCTTCTGGTCCGTCCGCATGGAGATGTGGTTCATGACGTTGGACGGGAACTCGACGGTCTTGAGGTTCGGCCGCTTCTGCTTGAGGTTGTCCTTGATCTGGACCCACTCGCTGCGATTGATGGTGCCGGGGAACTCCCAGCCCAGGTCGTACTTGCCCGCCAGGAACGATGCCATGCGCGAGGCATTGTCCTCGTCCACGACCATCTCGATGCGGTCGATGTACGGCAGCCCCGGGATGAAGTAGTGCGGGTTACGGACGAACGTCAGCCCCTGGTTCGGGCGATAGGAGTCGAACATCCAGGGACCGGTACCGACGACGGACTCCGGCTTCTTGAGGTCGCCGAACTTGTCGACGCATTCCTTGGCGATGATGGCCACCGCCATCGGATTCGCGAGCACGTCGAGGAACCACGCGAACGGCTCTTTGAGCGTGAACTTCACGGTGTACTTGTCGACGGCCTCCACCTTGTCCAGCGACTTGAGCATGTAGGCGTTGGCGTTGCCCTTGAGCGTGACGAAGCGCTCGACCGTGTAGCGCACGTCCTCGGCGGTCAGCTCGCGGCCGTTGACCGGCGGCTTGGGGTGCCACTTCACACCCTTGCGCAGCTTGAAGACGTACGTCGTGTCGTTGGTCTGCTGCCACGACTCCGCGAGGTCGCCCTCGATCGGGAACGTGCCGGGCACGACGCTGGGGCCGGCCTTGTGCTTGAGCAGCCGGCTGTGGGTGAGCGTCATCGGAATGTGGATCTTGTAGGAGATGCCGCCCGGTCCCATGTGGTCGAAATGCGGCGGATCCCAGGCCCGCAGGGTCAATGTCCCGCCGCGCTTGGGGGTCTGGGCGCGCGCGCCGGCCGGGGCGAACGCGCTGCCGGCCAGGGTGAGACCACCGAGGGTCATCAGCTCGCGACGGGAGAGATCCATGTTCGTCCTCCTGGGCGGCGGCTCAACGCGCCCGCGCCCGCAATTCCTTCCTCAAGATTTTCCCGACGGGACTCTTGGGCAGGCTGTCGACCACGCGGACTTCCTTGGGGCACTTGAACCGGGCCAGGCGCGTCTCACAGAACGCGACGATCTCCGCGCTCGTGGGCGCCTGCCCGGCCCGGGCGACCACGAAGGCGAGCACGTCCTCGCCCATGAGCGGATCGGGCCGCCCGACCACGGCGGCTTCCGCGACGGCGGGATGGGCGTACAGCACTTCCTCGACCTCGCGCGGGTAGATGTTGAAGCCGCCCCGGATGATGAGGTCCTTCTTCCGCTCGACGATGTAGAGGTAAGCGCCGGGTACTCGCCGTAGGTGCGGACGTTGTCGTCGCCGAGCGTCGCCAGGTTCATCGGGGTGCGGGGCCTTCCGCCGGGTTGTCGGATGATACTCTAACTCGCGGGCCGATCGGCGCAGTTCTCGCCCTCGTCACGCCGGTGCCGCCCCCGCCGAGGCGCCGCCACAGATCCCGCTTGACGCGCCCGCGGTCCGCGGTATATCCGAAGCCGTCGTGACGAAGTTCTCGCTCCGCCGATTCCCCCCGAGCCTCTTCGACGTCTCGCAGGACATCGTCCGCGCGTTGCCCGTGGACATGGTGTGTGAGAATACGGAACGTGCCTGAGCCTTCGATCACGCTGACGCTCGACTGCAAGGGCCTCGCGTGCCCCTTGCCGGTCCTCAAGCTCTCCACCGCGCTCAAGTCGCTCGCCGCCGGCGCCGTGGTCGAGATGCTCTCGACCGATCCCGGCGCCGTCCCCGACGTGGAGGCGTACCAGAAACGGTCGGGGCATCGGCTCCTCGGATGGTCGGAGGAGGGCGGCGTGTACCGCTTCCTCGTGCAGCGCGCGACTTGACGGCGTTCCGCGAGCAATACGATGCGCTCTTCGGGCGGCCGTGGCCCGTGTGGGGCGCCGGTGTCCTCGTTGCCGCTGCCAACGTCTTCCTCTTCGCGTTCGACCGGCCGTTCACGGCGTCCGACGGCGTCCGCAACTGGGGTGACTGGGTCCTCGTCGCTGTTGGCATTCTCCAGCGACCCGATTTGATCGCGCCGTGGCTCTACTCCGGCTCGCTGCTCAATCTCGGCGTCGTGGCCGGCGCGCTCGCCGCCGCGCTGCTGAGCCGCGAGTTCGCGGTGCGCGTGCCGCCCGGGGGCGAGCTCGTGAAGGGCGGCGTGGGCGGCGCCATGCTCGGTATCGGCGCGATGCTGGCGCTTGGCTGCAACATCGGGGGCTTCTTCAGCGCGGTCAGCGCGCTGTCGCTCGCCGGGCTGGGCATGATGATCGGCCTCTGCGCCGGCGCCATCATCGGTCTCCGCTACCTGCTGTGGGAGATGGAGCACCGGCCCCGGTGGTCGAGCGGCCGCGGCCGGGTTTTTGCGGCGTCATCGACCAACCGGCCCGCCCGCCAACCGATCCTCGGGGTGGTCGTGGCTGTCCTGGTGCTGGCGGCGCCGTTCGTCTACGCCCAGGCCGGGCACGGCGGGCGCGGCGTGTTCCTGCTCTTCGGCGCCGCCTTCGGCTTCATCTTCCAGCGCTCGCGGCTGTGTCTGGTGCGGGCGTTTCGCGAGCCGTTCATGACCGGTGACGGCGAGCACACCCGTGCCGCCGCGCTGGCCATCGTCATCAGCATGCTCGGATTCGCGGTTCTCAAGTTCGCCGACCTCAAGGACAAGGGCGAGTGGGTGTTTCCCGCCGCCGGCGCGGGGGCGCTGCTCGGCGGCCTCGTGTTCGGGATTGGCATGGTGCTGGCGGGTGGCTGCGGCGCGGGATCCATCTGGCGCATGGGCGAGGGGCAGGTCAAGCTCTGGGTGGCGGTGGCGACGTTCGCCCTGGGCGCCTCGCTGACCCGGCTGGCGCTGACCCAGACCGGCCTGCAGCAGAAGCTCGGCGCCGCCGTCTTCATGCCGGCCGTCTTCGGCTGGGCGGGCGCCATCGCCCTCGTGATCCTGATCATGGCGGTGTGGGCGGCGTTCGCGACGTGGAACGAGCAGTCGCGACGGTTCAGCGTAGTTTGAAGCCGGGGCGCTCCTCGATACGCGAACGGTGGTCCTTGCTCTATGATGTGCGGGCGCGCCAGGCGGCAGATCGCGTGGGGAGCGAGCCGAGCGCGCGACGTGCGACACACCAACGCGATGAGCGGGGGATATCCATGGGAATCACGCGACGAGACTTCATGAAAACGTCCGGCGTCGGGCTCGGCCTCGGGCTGATGGGCGGGTGCGCGCCGGCGATCAAGGGCGACTTCGCGCCGAAGACCGGTCGCCGCGTGGTGGTCGTCGGCGGCGGCTGGGGCGGCACGTCGGCGGCGAAATACCTGCGCCTGGCCGACCCCTCCGTCGAGGTGTATCTGCTCGAGCCGAACCAGGAGTTCGTGTCCTGTCCGTTCAGCAACCTCGTGCTGAGCGGCGTGCGCACGATCGACTCGATCACGTTCAACTACAAGGGGATGCGCCGCTACGGCGTGAAGGTGCTTCACGAAGCGGCGGGGGCCATCGAGCCCGACCGCCGGCGCGTCCGCCTCGGCGAGGGCTGGCTCGAGTACGATCGCGCGATCGTGGCGCCCGGCGTGGAGTTCCAGTGGGAGCAGGTGGACGGGCTGCCCGCGAACAAGGACGTCGTCTTGCACGCGTGGAAAGCCGGACCGCAGACGGTGGCCCTCGCCAAGCAATTGCAGTCCATGGACGACGGCGGCGTTTTCGTGATGACCATCCCGCCCGCGGCGTACCGGTGCCCGCCCGGACCGTACGAGCGCGCCTGCCAGGTTGCCTGGTACCTCAAGACGAAGAAGCCGAAGTCCAAGCTGATCGTGCTGGACGCCAACCCCAACGTCATCTCCAAGACCGCGCTGTTCCGGGCCGCGTGGCAGGCGTATCCGAACCTCGAGTACCGCGGCTCGAACAAGGTGGTAAAGGTCGACCCGGGGGCGCGCGAGGTCACCACCGAGATCGGCGATCGCGTGAAGTACGACGTGATCAACCTGATCCCGCCCCAGCGCGCGGGCACGATCGCGGTGGAAGCCGACCTCGTCGGCGCCGACAAGCGCTGGTGCGAGGTGAACCACCTGACCTTCGAGTCGGTCAAGCACAAGAACGTCCACGTGATCGGCGACTCCACCATCGGGCTGCCGGTGCCCAAGTCCGGCAACGTCGCCAACGCGATGGGCAAGGTGACCGCGGTGGCGATCGCGCACCTGCTCGCCGGCAAGGAGCCGCCGCCCATGGCGCCGGGTAACACCTGCTACTCGTGGGTGAACGACCGCGAGGCGATCGCCGTCGTCAACGCCTACAAGATCGAGGGAGGCAAGGTGGTCCAGATCGAGCAGAAGCTGACCCCGGGGCAATCGGCAACCGTCGGCCAGAATGCGATCGCGTGGGCGACCAGCATCTGGAACGACATGCTGGGTTGAGGGAGGGCGCCATGCGAACCACTCAGACCCTCGTCGGAACCGTCGCGCTGCTGCTGGCCCTCGGATGGAGCACGGGCGCCGTCGCGGGCCCGCTCGACGCCCGCGGCGCGAGCAAGTCGCTCACCTGCTCGGCCTGCCATGGCTTCGCCGGGCAGAGCCCGTCCGCCACCGTGCCGATCCTGGCCGGCATGTCGGCCGACTACTTCAAGAAGGCGATCCAGGACTACGCGGCCGGCCGCCGGCCCTCGACCGAGATGGAGCCGTACGCGAAGGCGGTGATCCAGGCCGGGCTCGACGACGTCGCCGCGTATTTCTCCGGCCAGAAGCGCGAGCCGACCGCGATCACCGTCGATCCCGCGGCGGCCGCACGCGGCAAGACCGCCGCGGTGCAGTGCGCGCTCTGCCACGGGCCGGACGGGCGCGGGGATTCCGCCAAGGGCGTGCCCGATCTTCGCGGCCAGCCCGTCGGCTACCTGCGCAACCAGATGTTCCTGTTCAAGGCGGATCGGCGGAGCCCGGCGGACGAGCGGCTGAAGCCGTTGAAGGCGCTCATGAAGACCATTCCCGATGAGACGCTCGCCGACCTCGCCGCCTACTTCTCGAGCGTGAGGTGACGCGCTGATCGATCCCGTCGGCGGCCTCCGCGTCGGCGCCGCCGTCTGCCATGTCGCTCCGTGAACCCGGCGTTCGCGCTGACGCTGTTCGGCCTGGGCCTGATCGGTGCGTTCGTGGCCGGGTTGCTCGGGGTCGGTGGCGCCATCGTCATGATCCCGCTGCTCCTCTACGCGCCGCCGCTGCTGGGCGTCGGCGCCCTCGACGTCAGAGCGGTGGCCGGGATCACGATGGTCCAGGTGCTGGTGGCCGCGCTCTCCGGCGTGATCGCGCACCGGCGCGTGCGGGCGGTGAGCACGGAGCTGGCCTGGGTCGGCGGGCTGTCGATGGCGGCCGGCTCGCTGACCGGCGCGCTCGCGTCCAAGGTCGTGCCCGAGCGCGCGCTGCTCGCGCTGTTCGGCGTCATGACGCTGGCCGCGCTCGCCTTGATGTTCGTCCGCACGCAGGAGGCCGGACAACCGATCTTCGCCGACAAGATCACGTTCAGCCGGCGGCGCGCGGCCGCAGTGTCGCTCGGCGTTGGCCTTGCCGCTGGATTGGTGGGCGCGGGCGGCGCGTTCCTGCTCGTGCCGCTGCTGCTGGTGGTGGTCGGCATTCCGATCCGCGTGACGATCGGCAGCTCGCTCGCGATCACCGCGATGTCGGCGGTCACCGGCGTGCTCGGCAAGCTGGTGACCGGACAGATCGTGTGGGGAGCGGCGATCGCCGTCGCCGTCGGCGCCGCGCCCGGCGCCCAGCTCGGCGCCCTGGTGAGCCGGCGCCTGTCCGGCGTGCGCCTGCGACAAGCGCTGTTCGCGGTCGTGCTCATGAGTACTATTCGCGTGTGGTGGGACCTGCTCACCCGCGCCAAGTGAACCGACAACGCGGTCGTCGAGGCGCGCCCCAGGTTTGCCGGGGCGCTGCCGAGCGCTGGGGGGTGTTCGGGGCCGAGTAGGGCGCAACTGGACACACAGACGCAACACGCGGCGTGCCCCGGGTGGGCC
>JBGPXN010000227.1:0-6245 GCA_041492755.1 Methylomirabilia bacterium
GTGGCGGTTTGCTGCTCCAGCGCCTCCGTGAGTTCGGCGTTGGCCTCCGCGAGCTCACGGGTCCGCTCTTCGACCTTCTGCTCGAGATTCGCGTACGATTCCTCGAGCTGGCCCGCCGTCCGATTGAGCTCGTCGCCGAGCGCCTCGAGCTCGTCGCCGGTCCGGACCTCGATGCGGTGGCCGAGGTCGCCGGCGCCGATGCGCGCCGCCCCTTCCTGGAGCAGCCGGATCGGCGCGACCATTCGCCGGGCGAGGAGAATGCTTGCCAGGATCGACAGCCCGAGACCCAGCACGAAGATGACGGCACTCCGGATGATCGGGGCCCGGAGGGGCGCGTAGGCGTCCGCGGCCGGCCGTTCGACGAACATCAGCCACCCGAGGGGCACGATCGCCGCGTGCGCCGCGAGGACCCGCCCGCCCCCGAGACCGTCGGCGACCATGGCGACCGAGGCGTCGGCCGAAGGTCCCGAGCGATCGGCCCGTGCAGACTTCACCTGGACGAGGCCGGAGAGATCGCGCTTCGCTCGCAGCATCTGACTGTCCGGGTGGGCGACCAGGTGGTCGCGGGAATCCACCACGTAGGCATAGCCGTCGGGGCCGACCTCGATCTGGGAGACGATCTTCTGGACGGCCCCCAGGCTGACCTCCGCCGTGGTCACCTCGACGGCGTACTTGCCCGCCGGCACCGCAAGGGTCACGTACGGCTCGGACTCGTTCTTGAAGTAGACGGGACTCCAGTAGCTCTTGCCCGCTCGCGCCTCGAGGAACTTGGGCGCCCGGGAGAAGTCCTGCTGGCTTCCGACGACGTCCGGATCCAGGCGGGAGACGCGAAGCTGCTCCTTGCCGGCGAGGTCGAGATGGCTGAGCTCGCCGATGGCCGGGACGTTGCGAAGGACTCTGAGAAAATCGAGCTCGCGCTGCTCCGCCAGCGCCGCGCCCAGTCCTTGCCGAAATCCCAGCTTCGCCGGTCCCGCCTGGCTGGCGTCGGGATCGTCGGACGCGGTCCGGGTCGTCTCGAGCACCTGCAGCTCGACCTCTTTCAGGAACTGCTCGATGCGGCCGGCCGCGGCCACCGCCTTCGCGCGCTCGACCCGGACGATCGCGCGCTGCGTCTCTCGATAGGCGAAGTAGAGCTCGACCAGGCTCGACGCCATCAGCACGCCACCGACCAGGACGAGAAGGACGACGACGTACTTGCGGAAGAGCCGGCTGCTGGAGGTCCCCTTCTTCATCGCCGGAAGGCGTCGGCGCGGAGCAGGATCTTTCGCGGCACGGTGAGGCCGAGAAGGTCCGCGGTCTTGAGGTTCACCGCGAGATCGATTTTCTCGGCGCCTTCAACGGGCAGGTCCTGAGGCCGGGCACCGCGTAGGATCTTGGCGACCAGCGCGGCGGCCTGGACTCCCTGCGCGTAGTAATCGGGCCCGTACGACATGAGCCCGCCGTAGCCGACCCAGAGCGCCGTGCCGAAGACGGCCGGGACGCGCAGGGCGAGCGACCGCTCGATGATCGCGATGGCGAGGTCCGGATTCGAGCCTTCCGTCGCAAGCACCGCGTCGTCGCGCCGGACGTCGCGCAGCGCCACCCTCAGCTCGTTCGCGTCGAGCACACCTTTCGGCACGATCTCCAGCTTCATGCGCTGCGCCGCGTCGAGCGCCTTGCCGATCATCGGCGTGGTGCCGAGGTCAACACCGTAATAGATGAGCCAGACCCGGCGGGCGGCCGGAGTGAGTGTCTTGAGCACCTCCAGGCGCTTGGCCATGAGCTCGGTCTGGAGACTCGACACGCCCGTCACGTTGCCGCCGGGCTGGGCGAGCGTGCTGACGAGGCGGGCGCCCACCGGATCGCCCACGAGCGTGAACACGATGGGTACGCTCTTCGTCGCGTTCCGCGCGGCCTGCGTGGCCGCCTCCTGGCTGCTGAAGATCACGTCGACCCCGGTCTTTACGAGGGCCTCGGCCGCCGCGGGCATCGTGTCCAGCTTTCCTTCGGTGAAGCGGATGTCGAAGGCCTGCGTCGCTGTGTGGTCATGCTGGCTCCTTCATCCGGACGGTGGCGCGATTGAGCGGCGGCGGTCCGACGCGGGACACGGTCAGGGATCAAAGGACTCTGGCGGCCCCGGGTGCTTCATCGAGGCACCTCGCGAAAGCGTCGCCACGTTGGGGATGAGGACGCGCGCAGCCTATAGGAAGGCCCAGAACCTGTCAATGAAACCATCGCGGTCGACTGAAACGAGCGGACCAGCGAGGCGCGCGCTCGTACTGATGTGTCGGCGAACCTTCATCACCCCTCGAGCGCGACCTGTTCGGCGTACGCGGCCCGGTAGCCATCGTAAGAGCGCGCATAGGCCGCGCGGGCCGTCTCGTCGAGATCGGCTACCGGAGCGGGTTCGAGCGCGAAGTGGCCGAACGTATCGACGCCGCGGACCAGCATGGCCGGCGTCTTGTGCTTCACGCCGAGGTGTTGCACGTGCGTCGGGACGTAGCTGATCGCCAGGCCGATCCGACGGCCGGGCGACCGATTGGGCTGCGAGCGATGAAGGCACAGCGTGTGGTGCAGCGAGAACTCGCCGGCGCGCAGTGGCGCGTGCACCGCCGGCGTGTCGTCCACGTCCCCGACGACCGCCTGACCCGCACGATTCACGCTGCCGGCGACGACACCCGCGCGATGCGGCAGCTGCCCGCGCCGGTGACTGCCGGGCAAGAACTCCATGCAGCCGTTCTCTGCCGTCGCATCGGTGAGCGCGAGCCACGCGGTCACGTGCACGTACGGACGGAGTCCGAAATAGGTGGCGTCCTGATGCCAGGCGGCGATGGCCGTACTCTCGGGCTCCTTGATGAACCACGTCGAGGTGTACACGAGGATATTGGGACCGATGAGGTCCTCGACGGCGTCCAGGATCGCGGGGTGCCGGGCGAGCGCATGCACCCAGGCCAAGAGGACGTGCGTGCGGGACCGGTAGCGCGCATCCGTCGCTTCGGACGTGAGCGGTCCGCCGACGGCCTGTTCAAACGCCTCGAGTTTTCCGCGGTAGTCTGCCGCTTGCTCACGCGTGAGCGCCGCGATGGGCGAGAAGAATCCGTCTCGCGCGTAGCTCTCCGTCGGGGCTAACGATAGCTTCGTCGACATGGTCACCCACCTGCCTCACCGCCGGGAAGGATGCCCCGGACGGTGCATTCGTCCATCGCCGCGCGCCCTCCGCAGAGGACCTGTCTCAGGCCTTCAGTCTCGGGAACAACATGATCGCGTTGTCCCGCTCGATCGCCTGGAGATCGGCGCCCGTCAGGCCGACCCTGGACAGGCCTCCCGCCGTCGCCGAAATCGGCACGATGGGATAGTCGCTGCCAAACATGATCTGGGAGATCGGGATGAGGCTCGTCAACGCGGCGATCGCCGGGCGGTTCGCCGAGTTGGCGACCTCATAGTGCAGCCGCTTCAGCTCGTATTCGACCCCATTCGGCACCTTCGCCGCGAACTGCGGCTGGCGGCTACCGACTTGCGCGATGCGCCCGGCCAGCATCGGGATCGTTCCCCCGGCATGGGAGAACACGAAACGGATGTCCCTGAGCCGTGCAAGCGAGCCCGAATACATCAGGCTGGTGATCGCCCGGTTCGTGTCCTGGATGAACTCGGTGACGTTCGGGGGAACGTAGGACATGAGATTGCGGCAGCACGCCGCTGCCGTCGGGTGGACGTACACGACAGCGTTGCGACGATTGAGCTCGTCGAATACCTGGGCGAACGCGGCGTCGCCGAGCCACCTGTCATCGTAGCTCGTCATGAGCCCGATGCCGTCCGCCTTGAGCGTGCCGAACGCATAGTCGATCTCTCGCAGGCTCCCGTCGGTGTCCGGGAGCGGCAAAGCGGCGAAGAAGCCGAAGCGGCCCGGATTGTCCCTCATCAGCTGCGCCGCGTACTCGTTGCACCGGCGCGCGAGGCTTCGCGCCTGCTGCACGTCACCGAGCCATACCCCCGGTGTCGTGTATGACACGATCGCCGTGGCGACCCCGCTCTGGTCCATGTCGCCCAGCGCCTTCTGCGGCGACCATCCCAACCACGCCGGACTTGGCCGGATTCGATCCTTCAGCGCGTCGACGAAGAACGACGGCATGATGTGATGGTGCACGTCAACGAGCCGCGGCTTGGCAGGTGTCTGCGCCAGCGAAGGCACGAGGGGTAGCGCCGTGCTTGCGCCGAATGCGGCGAAGGAGATCAGGAACCGCCGTCTGGCCGGGTCACATCCGAGGTCGTGCGAAGCCGCCCACGACATGCTGTCCTCCTGACGCGCCCATCAGCCACGACTGGTGGCAGTCGGAGCCCGTTCGGTTGGAGCGATCCTGCTCCCCTCCAGTCCGTGACGTCAACCTCCGTCGGCCCTGGCTTGTCGGGGCGCCAGAGCAGCTCCTCACACGAGCATGGCCAGGGCCTGTTCCAGCGTGCGGACGCGCGCGTACATCTTCATCGACGTGTCGAGGCTGTAGGCGTGGGCCGCGGCGGCGCCGCCCCAGCAGCACTCGCGGACGACCACGGTGTCGAGGTCCATGCTGAAGGCCTCGCGCACACTGGTCTCGACGCCGCGATTGGTCGCGCCGCCGCCGATCACCAGCGCGGTGCGCCGGAGCAAACGCAGCAGCTCGGCCACGCCGGTCCCGTAGAACGCGCTGGGCCGCCGCTTGAGGTACACGTAGTCCTGGGGCCCGGGGGCGATCTCCTCCGGGAAGCCGGCCTCCGGCGTGCCCTCGATGCAGTTGGTGAGCGACGGCGTGCCCGTCTCGACGCTGAGGTCCGTGGGCAGCAGCACGACGTCGGCGCCGTCCGCCCGGCTGACCGGGGTCGTGTAGATGATGGGCATGGCGCGCGCGCGGCACGCGCCGATCAGCGCGACCCAGGCGTCGAGGACGGGCCGCATCGCCGCGCGACGCGCGGGATCGGCGGGGGTCAGGGCACGGCGGCAGGCGTCGTAGACGATCAGGGCAGCGCGCGCGGTGTCGATGCGGTCGGGGGTGGCTCGGGTGGTCATGGCGTGGATTCTAATGTAGAAGAGCGGTGACGCGACGCCGAGGGGCTCGCGCCATGCGAGGTGATCCATGACAGAGACGAAGTCCGGCCGCGCGCACCTCATTGCCGGCGGTTTTCCGCCCGGGTCGAGCGCCGGGCACGATCACGACTACGCCCGCCTGCGGCTACTCGGCCTTCTCGCGGAGCAGGACGTTCCCGCCTCGGTCGCCAACGACTTCGCGGACGTCGAGAAGTGGCTGCCGGTGAGCCAGTTGCTGATCACTTACGTGGCCGGCCCGTACCCCGACGCCGCGCAGTGTCGCGCCATCCAGCGCTGGCTGGAAGCGGGCGGCCGCTGGCTGGGTTTGCACGGCACCAGCGGTGGCCGCGCCGAGCGGGTGGAAGGCGTGCGGCAGCGCCGCACCGTCAAGCTCGAGCACCACGCGCTCCTCGGGAGCTATTTCCTGACCCATCCCCCGATCTGCAAGATCCGCGTCGACGTGGCCGCCGGCGACGCGCGCCTGACGCGAGGGCTCGGGGCGTCCTTCGACGTCGAGGACGAGCCGTACTTCATCGAGCTCCAGGACCAGGGTTCGACGCGAATATTGCTGACCGCGGACTACGGCCCGGACGCCACGTCGCCCACCATCGGCACGCTCTACCCTGCAGATACGTCGCTGCGGCCCGACGGCAAGACCCGCGTGCTCGGCTACACGCGTGAGGTCGGCAACGGCGGCGTCACGTACTTCGCGCTCGGCCACTGCCACAATCCCGCCATCCGAGCGTCCCGGGCCGTCGACCCCACGGACACGACGCCGCTCACCTTTCGCGGCTCGTGGGAGACCGAGGCGTTCATCACGTTGCTGCGTAACGCCATCGCCTGGGGTGTGGGAGCCTGACGGCGGCCCATCGCGAAGGGGGCTCTGGAACCACGAAATCCTAGCGTCTATCGATAGGATTTCATGGACCCCCACGATCCGGGAGCCTTGCGATGCATACATCTCATGGATAGAGTGCCTGCATGGGCAAGCAGGCAAGACGACCCGGCGGGTTCGGATCGACGGGACGCCGAGGTCGAGGGCGCTCCCCCTTCCCTCCCACGGTTCAGTACACCGTGCGAAGTGTTCCCGCCCATGTCGACAAGACCCTGAGGCGCAAGGCGCAGCAGGCGCGGAAGAGCCTCAACGAGGTTCTGCGGAACGCCCTGATCCGCGAAGCCGAGGGAACGGACCTGCCGCAGAGTGTGTATA
>JBGPXN010000200.1:0-8179 GCA_041492755.1 Methylomirabilia bacterium
CGTTTCCACCACGATCCATTCGCCGGCGGTCACGCCGAAGCGCGCGGCCGTTTCGGGATGGATCTCCGCGGTGGGATTCGGCGCGGCCTTCCTGAGGCTCGGCAGGCCGCGATGCTGGCTGTGCATGTACTGGGGGCGCTTGGCGTTGGTCAGCACGAGCGGGAAGCGCTCGGCGAGATCGGGCCGGCTCACCGGGCTCCACGCCGGCTCGACGTATTCGGGCAGCGGCGGTAAGCCGTGGTCGGCGAAACGGAGCGCCCACAGCTCGACCTTCTTCGTGGGCGTCTGGAAGCCGCGCGGCGCGCCCGTCGCGTCGTCGATCTCGGCGAACCTCCGATGACGTAGCGGCGCGCGTGGCACGGAGGTGCCATGCGGGAGCTGGCGCAGCTCCTCCAGGCTCACGCCGCTCGGCTCCAGCAGATGACGGTATCCCGCCTCGACGTCGCCGTCCCAGAACTCATCGCCCAGGTCGAGTCGCTTGGCGAGGTCGAAGATGATCGCCACGTCCGACCGCCGCTCGTGCAGCGGCGGGACGGCGGCCGGGCGAAGCTGGATGTGGGCCATCGACTCGATCGGATAGCGGTTGCCCACCTTCAGGGCGGAGCACTCCATCCAGTCCGCGGCGGGCAGCAGCACGTCGGCGAACCGGCTCGTCGGCGTGTGGACCAGCTCGACCTGCGCGAAGAACTCCAGGCGCTCGAGCGCGGCACGGCCCCGCAGCGTGTCGCCGTTGGCGAGAAGCGCGTTGGCGCCGAACGAGAGGACCGCGCGCACGGGATAGGGCTCGCCCCCGAGGATGGCGCGGTAGAGGTCGTAGGCGGTGATGGTTCCCGGCGTCACCGGGGGACCGATCGGACGCTCCGCGCGTCCGATGCGCCGGGCCTCCATCGCTTTCGGCAGCGCCGCGCGGGCGCTGACGTCGTTGACCCGCGGGGCCGGACCGGGCACGTTGCCGCCGGGCCGATCGAAGTCGCCGAGGAGGGCGTAGAGGATCTCGATCGCGCGCGAGGCTTGCGTGGCGTTCGTGTGCTGCACGAGACCGTTGTGGAAGTAGTGCGAGACCGGCCGGTGCTCGGTGAGGAGACGCGCCGCGGCGATGATCTTCTCGGCCGGCGCGCCCGTGATCCCCGCCACCACGCTCGGCTCGTACCGGGCTGCGATGGCGGCCAGGCGATCGAAGACCGGCCGGCACGTGACCTCTTGCCCGCCCGGGAGTCTGACCTGACGCGTGCCCGTGAGGGCCAAGCGCGCCGCGGTCGCATACGCGCCCGTGCTCGGATCATAGAGCACGAGATCGTCCTGCCCGTCGGCGGCGGCCACGTAGCGAAGCGCCGCGGTGGGGTCGCCGTTCACGTCGGCGGCTGTCAGGAGCGCGCCGGTATCGTCGCGCACGAGCAGCGGCGCGTTCGTCCAGTCGCGCACGAAGGCGTCGTCGTAGGTGCGCTCACGGATCAGGAGGTGAATCAGGCCGAGCGCGAGGGCGCCGTCGGTTCCGGGACGGACCTGGAGCCACACGTTGGCCTTGTTGGCCAGACCGACGCGCCGAGGATCGACGACGAGCAGCTTGGCCCCTCGCGCCTTTGCCGCCGTGATGTCGCTCCCCAGAGTCAGGAAGTTCCCGGTGGGGCTCGCGCCCCAGAGCACGATGCAGCCGCTGCGGGCGACGTCCGGCATGGCGAGGAGCGGCGTGCCGAACGTGTAGTGGGCGCCTCCGGTGTCGCGCGGCCACTGGCACAGATGCGTCGTGCCCACGATGTTGGGCGAGCCGAAATGATGGAGAAGCCGCTGCAGCCAGCGCTCGGTGTCGGTCAGGGCGGTGCCGCCCGTCGTTCCCTTGTTGAACACCACCGCCTGCGGACCGGAGGACGCGCGGACCTCGAGGAGCTTTTGTGCGACGAGATCGAGCGCCTCGTCCCAGCCGATGACCTCCCAGCCGGGATCGGGATCCGTCTTCGGACGCGTGCGGCGGAGTGGAAAGTCGACCCGATCGGAGTGTGCGTGGAACTCCGGCGCGGCGCGCCCCTTGGCGCAGATGGCGCCACCAAACGGGTGTGAATGATCGGGCTCGACGGAAACGGGACGCGTCCCGTCCACCGTGGTGACGACCGGGCAATGCACGGCGCAGAAACCGCAGTAGCCCTTGATCTTCATCGCTCTCTGGCCCCGGAGTATACGGGCTCCGGGCGGGAGCGATCAGGGATTCGCGGCCAGGAACGCTCGCGCCTGCGCCAGCTCCGGTCGTGCGGTGCTCTGGCCGGCGACTTCGACCAGCCGGGCGAAGTAGCGCCTGGCCTTCGCCTTGTCGCCGCTCTGCGCCGCAGCCTGCGCGGCGCCGTAGTAGCCGCGGAAGCGCCCGGGCTCGCGCACGTGCGAGGCCTCGAATTCCTTCAGGGCCTCGGCGGGGCGCTTCAGATCGAGCAGCATCTCCCCCAGCAGCTCGCGCGCGGGCGCGATCCGGGCCGGCGTCACGATGTGCTTCTCGTTCTTGTCCTCGATGTCCGCCGCGCTGCGCATGAGGGTGAGCGCTTCGTTCTGCTTGCCGAGCGCCAGCGCCGTCCAGGCCGCGGCGCCGAGTCGGCTCACCTCGACCTCGGTCGCCCAGTACTCGTTCTTCGCCGCCTTCAGCGCGTCGCGCAGCCGGGCCAGCTCCTGGACCTCCTTCTCCGCCGCGGCCGCGTCGCCGCTGCGAGCGGCGCCGAGGGCACGCGCGAAGTGCGTGAGCGCAACCGTGAAGGCGAACTGACCCGGCCGCGGCTCAAGCGTCATCGCCTGCTTCCAGTCGCCGCGCTCGATCACGTAGCGCGCCGGCATGGCCGCCTGCGCGTAGGGCCCGGCGAAGCGGAGCGTCGTGAACCCGGTGACCGCCGCGCCCTCGTCCATCAGGCGACGCGCGTCGGCATCACGGGCGACCTGCAGGTGGGCGTACACCATGTAGTCCATCGCGTGGAGCTGCTCGTCGAAATCCTTGTCCTGCTTCGCCGCCACCGCGGAGCGCTCGTTGGTGGCGATCGATTCCGCCCACGAGCCGACGCGGGTGAAGATGTGCGACGGCATGTGCAGCGCGTGCGGCGCCGACGGGGCGATGCCCGCGTAGCGTCGCGCCGCCGGCAGCCCCTTCGGCGCGATGGGCGGCGCGTCGTAGCTGTGGATGAGATAGTGCGCAATGCCCGGATGGTCGGGATGCTTGGCAAACTGCTTCTCGAGCGTCTCGGCCGCCGTCAGGTAGGTCTTGTAGCTCTGGTCGGCAAGCGACTGCGTGGCGGCGAGGTAGAGAGCGTGGAAGATCTGCGCCTCGTCGTCGGTCGGATAGCGCGCGGCGAGCGCCTCGAAGGCGCGGGCGCGATTGAGCTGGCGCGTGCGCTCGGGCCGGTTCGCCCAGTCCTCGTAATAGGCGGCGACCGCCTCGACGTAGTCGCGCTCGCGCTGCGTCTTCGCGCCGATCTTGCGGCCCTGATCGATCGCCGCCTTCGCGCGCTCGGCCCACTGCGGCGACGGGCCGATGCCGGCGAGCGGGTTCGACATCAGGATGGCGGCGATGCCCCACGTGGAAATCGCGCAGGACGGATCCTGGACCAGCACCTCACGGAAGGCGTTCTCGGTCTCGCCGTACCGGAAGGAGTGCAGCATCGCGACGGCCCGCTGGAAGCTCTCCTGCACTCCGGGGCTACAGGAATTCTGGAAGTCGACCTTGCCGAGCTGATCCTTGGATTGCGCCTGCGCGAGCCCCGGGATACCGAGGATCAGCGAAACCAGCAATACGACGACGGAACCATGCGTGTTCATAGAGCCTCCTGTCCGATTCGCGGTCCACCCGGGCCCATGGCGTTGATCCTCACGGTGAGCATAGCAATCGGCGGGCGGGAAGTCCTGGGAGAGAAACGGGATGCCCGCTCTTCATGATCGGCGTCCTCGACGTACGGCCCCGAGTAGGGGAAGTGCTTGATGAGTCGCAGATCCTCGGGTCCAACGGGTGGACACCGGACGACCTCGTGACGCTCCTCCAGATGGTGGAGGCACGACGGCTGGTGCCGGTGATCGACCGTGTGTTGCCTCTCGGCGAGGCGCGGGAGGGGATTCGCCTGCTCGCCGACCGCGAGGTGATCGGCAAGGTCGTCGTCGTGCCCTGAGGGACCTGCGCCCTCGTGCCGTGGAAGCGGCACGCGTCCTTGACGATCTCCCGTGACTGGAGGACGATCGCAACCCATGACGCAACTCCACGAGCTCTCCATCGCCTCGCTTTCGAGCCTGATCGCCGCGCGCAAGCTGTCCCCCGCGGAGCTGGTCGACGCGCTGATCCAGCGCGTCGAGCAGTACGACGGGCAGACGCACGCGTTCATCACGCCCACGTTCGGCCTGGCTCGGCAGCAAGCCAGGCAGGCCGAGGCCGACATCGCGGCCGGCAAGCACCGCGGCGCGTTGCACGGGATCCCGTTCGCGCTCAAGGACATCTACGACACCAAGGGGATCCTCACGTCAGCTCACTCGCGCGTCTTCATCGACCGAATTCCCACTGAGGACGCGACGACGACGACCAGACTCTACGACGCCGGTGCCGTGCTGCTCGGCAAGCTGGCGACGCACGAGATGGCGCATGCGGGGCCCTCGTTCGATCTCCCCTGGCCTCCCGCGCGGAACCCGTGGAACCTGGCGCACTTCACCGGTGGCTCCTCGTCGGGATCGGGCGCGGCCGTGGCGGCCGGCATGGTGCCGATGGCGCTCGGCTCGGACACCGGCGGCTCGATCCGCGGCCCGGCGTCATACAGCGGCGTCGTCGGGCTCATGCCGACGTTCGGCCTCGTGAGCCGGGCGGGCGTCATCACCAACTCGTACACGTTCGATCACTGCGGGCCGCTGGCCCGGACCGTCGAGGACTGCGCCCTCGTGCTGCACGCGCTCGCTGCGTACGACCCGAAGGATGCGGGGAGCCTGAGGCGGCCGATCCCCGATTATCGTCAGGCCCTCGGCCAGGATCTGCGCGGGCTCAAGATCGGCGTCCTGCGGCACCACTGGGAGGAGGACATTCCGGCCTCCGAGGACGTCCGCAAGGCGATGGACGCCGCGCTCGACGTCCTGCGCCGGCTGGGCGCCGAGCTCGAGGAATGCCGCGTGGGACCGCTGGCCAGCTACTTCGACGTCAAGATCATCATCGCCGAGAGCGAGATCTTCAGCGTCCACCAGAAGAATCTCGTCACCCGGCCGAAAGACTTCGGCGCGGACTTTCGGTCACGCGCGTTTCCCTCCGTGCTCTTCACCGCCCACGACTACGTCCAGGCCACGCGTGAGCATCGCCGGATGATGGTGGAGATGGAGCCGCTCTACGCCAGGTTCGACGCGTTCGTCACGGCCGGCATGGGCGAGGCGCCGCGTCTGGCCGACTATCGAAGCATCTCGTTCTGGCAGAAGCCGAGCCTGCTCACCGCGTGGAACGTCACGGGTCAGCCCGTCCTGGCGCTTCCCAACGGCTTCGGTCGTAACGGCCTGCCGCTGGGCATGCAGATCGTCGGCCGGCCCTTCGGCGAGAGCACGATCTTGCAGATCGGCCATGCCTACGAGCGGGCCACGGACTGGCACACGCGGCGTCCGCAGCTCGTGCCCGGTGCGGCCGCGCCCGACGTCGTCCCGCCACCCGTGCTGTCGGGCCCGACCGATCACGTCGACGGCGAGACGCGCGATCTCTGCGTGAAGGCCGCCCGGCGTGCAGGCCTGCAGCTCGACGATCTGATGCTGGCCCAGCTCCTGGAGGGCGCGCCGTACGCGCTGGGCATGGTGCAGCGTCTCCGCCGCGACCACCACCCTCACCACGAACCCGCGAACGTCTTCAGCTTTCCGCCGTCCTGGCTCGCGTGACCCGTCATCGACAAGGAGATCGGCATGATCGTGAAGCCTGAAGAGGTCGGACTGTCGTCGTCGCGCCTGGCGCGAATCGGCGAGCATTTCCAGCGCTACATCGATGCCGGCAAACTGGCTGGCACCCTCACCCTGATCGCGCGCCAGCGGAAGGTGGCGTACCTCGAGGCGCAGGGATATCTCGAGATCGAGCGGCGCCGGCCCGTGACGCAGGACTCCATCTTCCGCATCTACTCGATGACGAAGCCGATCACGACCGTCGGGCTGATGATGCTCTACGAACAGGGGCGCCTGCAGCTCGACGATCCCGTCCATCGGTTCATCCCGTCGTGGCGCGACCAGAAGGTCTTCGTCGGCGGAAACCATCCGACGTGGAAGACGGCGCCGGTCGAGCGCCCGATGACGATCCGCGATCTCCTCAGCCACACCTCCGGCTTGACCTACGGCTTCATGGAGCGGACGAACGTGGATGCCGCGTATCGCAAGCTGGGCGTCGCCGATCGAGCGCGCGCCGGCAACACCCTGCGCACCATGGTCGACACCCTCGCCGAGCTGCCGCTCGAGTTCTCGCCGGGCACGCGCTGGAACTACTCCGTCTCCACGGACGTCGTCGGACACGTGATCGAAGTCATCTCGGGCCAGCGGCTGGACGCCTATCTGCGCGAGCACGTCCTCCAGCCGCTCGGCATGCACGACACGGCCTTCGTCATCGGGGAGGAGCAACGCGCGCGCTTCGCCGCCAACTACGAGCGGCAGGCCGATGGAAGCCTGAAGCTCATCGACGACCCGGCGAAGAGTGTGTATCGGGAGTGCAGCTTCTTCTCCGGAGGAGGCGGACTCGTGTCGACGGCGCGCGACTACTTCCGCTTCACGGCGATGCTGGCCAACCGGGGAGAGCTCGACGGCATCCGTCTGCTCGGGCGCAAGACGGTCGAGCTGATGACGCTGAACCACCTGCCGGACGGTCAGGACCTGACGGCGCTCGCTCAGGCCGGCATGTTCACGGAGACGGCGTACGGTGGGGTGGGATTCGGCCTCGGCTTCTCGGTCATGCTCTCGCCGGCGCGCGCGCAGATCTCGGGAACGCCGGGCGAGTACGCCTGGGGCGGCGCCGCCAGCACCGCGTTCTGGGTCGATCCCGTCGAGGACCTGATCGTCATCTTCATGACGCAGCTCATGCCGTCGTCATCCTATCCGCTGCGCCGCGAGCTGCGGGCGCTCGCCTACTCGGCGCTGATCGAGTAGTGAGAGGAGACAAGGTGAACATCCGACCGAATCGCATGAAAGAGAAAATCGCCGCCGGCCAGGTCGCCACGATCCTGTCCGGCACCAACGACCCGGACCTGATCGATCAGCTTGGCACGCTCGAGGTGGACGGCATCTGGCTGGAGGGCGAGCACGGCGGCGTCGACTACGCCGATCTCGGCAACCTGACGCGGGCCTGCGACCTCTGGGGGAAGACCTCGGTCGTCCGGGTGATGGACAACGACTACGCCACGATCTATCGCACCCTCGATCGTGGCGCCCAGGGCATCGTGGTGCCGCACGTCAACACCGGCGCGGAGGCGGCGGCGGTCGTCGAGGCCGGCAAGTTCGCGCCGCTCGGCAAGCGCGGCATGTTCACCGGCCGCCAGGGCTTCGGCGTGGGCGACTACTTGAAGACCGCCAACGACCAGAGTTTGCTCATCGTTCTGCTCGAGGACATCGTCGCGGTCAGGAATCTCGACGAGATCCTCAAAGTCGACCACATCGACGTCTTCTTCGTGGCGCCGAACGACCTGGCGACCTCGATGGGCCACATCGGCAACATGGGACATCCGGAAGTCCAGAAGACGGTCGACGGCGCGTTGACGAAGATCGTTCAGTCCGGCCGCGCCGCCGGCACGCTCGTCAACTCCGCCAACGTCGAGCGCTATACGCGGATGGGCGTGCGCGTGGTGATGACCAGCTTCTTCCCCTGGATCCAGGCCGGCGCGAAGGATCTGATGGAGCGCGCGGCGACGGGCACCCGGGGCTGACGACGCATGAGCGAAGAAGAGATCATCGAGACCGCGACTGGACTGGGCTATGTCGACCTCGTTGAAGGCACGGGGCCGACGCCGAAGACCGGGGATGACGTGAGCGTGCACTACACCGGCTGGCTCAAGAGCGGTCAGAAGTTCGACTCGTCACACGACCGCGGCCAGCCGCTGCAGTTTCCCATCGGCAAGGGCCGCGTCATCAAGGGCTGGGACGAAGGCGTCGGCTCGATGCGCGTGGGCGGCAAGCGCAAGCTCGTCATCCCGGCGCATATCGGCTATGGCGCGCAGGGCGCGGGCCGCGTGATCCCGCC
>JBGPXN010000158.1:0-10801 GCA_041492755.1 Methylomirabilia bacterium
CGCCCCGGCCTGCTCGTCCCGCGCCTCAATCTGGGTGTACAGGGCGGCGAGGTCGAACTGGTCCACCACGGCCCAGAGGGCGCGCGCGGGATGGTCCGCGGGCAGGAGCGCCGCGAGGTCGACCGGGCCCCACGCGAGCTGAGCGCGCTCGGCTTCCCGGAGGCGAGCTCCTCGCTTGGGGTCGGTCAGGACCTGCGGGGCCGGGGTCGGTGGGCACGCGGGGGGCAGGGGAAACAGCCCCGGGGCCTCGGGCGCGGGAGTCTCCGCGGCGGTGGGTTCCGGCGCGTCGCTCATGCTGAACGAAAAGGTACTATAGGTATTCGACTCCTGTCAAGGAAAACCCGCGTCCCCTGCGCCCCGCGCCGGCTGACGCCGTGGCGACGGCCGTGGCCCGCCATGCTGCGACGACCCTGACCGGCCGCACCCCAGGGCGTCCTGAGGCCGGCCGATTTTTGCTCAGGCTCTGAGTCGTGAGCTCACAGAAACGGCCTCAACCGGGCGTGATTTGTCGTCCGGTGGCCTGTGGTAGGTTGTCGGCGAGGCCCGAGGAACCGCGGTGACCTCAGACAGGGAGCGAGGTAATGTCCGCGGCCCGGCGCGAGATGCATCTCGGCGTGTTCGTCCTTGGCACCGGCAAATCATTCCGCCGGGTGGCGGCGCTACGAGGGCGCGGCCACCAGCAACAATGACCTTTCGGTCATCCAGGAGATTGCGCGGCAGGCCGAGCGCGGCAAGTTCGACCTGGTGTCCGTCTCCGACGGGCTCGTCATGGATCCGCAGTAGCGCCGGATCTATTACTTCGCGAGCTATCGGTTCGTGAAGTACCTGATCGATCGTGCGGGGACGGACGTGTTCATGAAGCTGTACCAGTCGGACCGCACGGAGGCCGACATCGCGACGCTGTACGGCGCCAGCCGGGAAGAGCTGATCCGCCTGGCGGGGATGTAAGGGCTGTCGACCAGGCCGCGGGGCGGTCTCGATAACAACGTCGCGCACAAGCTGGCGATCGTCACCAGCAGCAGCCTCTCCACAACCGCATGGTCTCCACGGCCGCCCTGTGGATCGGCGGTCTTCCCGTGGCGCTCCTCGGATTGGCGACCGACTGGCCCCCGGCGGTCTCGGGGTGGACGAACTGGGGCATCATCCTGCTGAAGCCGTGGTGGGCATCGCGATCGGCCTGACCGTGTGGAACTTCATCCTCAGGACGCTCCGGTCTGACGAGGCCAGCATCCTTGGCGCGTCGTCGGTGATCTACACCGCCCTCTTCGCCGTCCCGATCCTCGGCGAGCGCCTGGCGCTCCACCAGATTGCGGGCATGGCCTTGATGCTGCTCGGCGTGTCGCTGGTGCAGGTCCGGCGAAGCCTGGGGACGGGCCGGCCACGCGGCGGCTGAACGCCGCGCCGCTCGCCTGCTCGATGTGCCGCGGGAGGGATGGATGACCAAGGGCCAGCTCATGGCGCCGGCCGCGCTCTACATCGGGACCGTCGGTGCGAACGGGCTCCTGAACGGCATGGTGGTGACCATCTACGGCCTGTACGCGGTCAGAACCGCGGGCCTCACTCCACTCGAGCTCACGCTCGCCGGGACGCTCCTCGAGCTCACCGTGTTCGTCGGGGAGATCCCGACCGGCGTCGTGGCCGATGCATACGGCCGGCGCCTCTCCGTCCTGATCGGTCTGTGCGTCATCGGAGCCGGTATTGCGACGCTGGGGACGGTGCCGGCGTTCTGGTGTATCGCCCTCGGGAGCATCCTCTGGGGGCTTGGCGGCACGTTCATCACCGGTGCGCACCAGGCGTGGCTGGCCGACGAGATCGGCGAGGCCGAGGCCGCGCCGGTATACCTGCGAGCGACGCAGCTAGGCCAGATCGGCGGCCTGGCGGGAATCCCGATCGCCGTCGTCCTGGCCTGGAGGAGTCTCCAGCTCCCGCTGTGGGTGAGCGGCGCCGGCTTCTTCGTTCTCGCCGGCCTGCTCGTGATGACGATGCCGGAGCGCGGGTACCGGCCGGTCGCGTGGGGGCACGGCGGCGCGTGGAAGGCGATGTGGGCGACGCTGCGCGATGGTGTCGCGACCGTGCGTCGGCGTTCTGCGCTCCTCGCGGTGCTCTCGATCATCGTGCTGTATGGCATGTCCAGTGAGGCGTTCGGCCGCTTGACGCCGTTCCATCTGCTCGACACCGTCGGCCTGCCCCCGTGGCTCGCGGAGGCGACGTGGTTCGGCATCCTGACCGCGGGCACGTTCCTTGGCGGCGCGGTGGTGACCGGGATCGTCCGGCGCAACGCCAGGCTGCATGCGGAGCGTCCGCTCCTGCAGATCCTCCTCGTGCTGACCGCGGCGATGACGCTGGGGACGGTGATCTTTGCCCTCTCGGGCGCTTTCTGGCTGGTGCTGGTCGCGGCCTGGCTCACGCGATGCGCGCGCGTGGCCACGCGGCCGCTGACGATGGCGTGGGTGAACCGAGGGCTCGCCCCCGAGACGCGCGCGACGGTGCTCTCGATGCTTGGCCAGGCCGAGTCGCTGGGCGAGATCACCGGCGCCCCGGCGCTGGGCGTCGTCGCGACGCTGTACACGGTCCGCGCCGCCCTGGTGGGGGCCGCGGCGGTGTTGCTGCCGGCCTTCCCGCTCTACGGCTACGCGCTGCGCCGGAACGCGAAGCGCTAAGTCGCGCCCGATCGCGCGTGGGGTGGCGCGCGATCGGTGTTCAGCCGCCGCGCCAGCGGTGTCAGCGATTGTGGGTCAGATCACCTGTCTTTCACGCAGGCCCACGATCTCGTTCTCCGAGTACCCCAGTTCGCCCAGGATCGCATCAGAGCGGTTCCTTCTCGAAAGTGGAGTGGGAAATCCTTGAGAGTGCGTCAGCCGAACAGACTTGTAGAACAGCTTTGGCGATTGCGGTCAACGCTCGGGAGGCACATTGGCGGGGCATCGGCATGAGGAACATCGAGTCTTTGGGTGCGAGTGGGGTTCGCGGGTCGTCGCCGGATCTGCCATCGCCCAACATGGTCACAATGCGCTACCTCTGCCTCCCCGACACCATCGACCCGCGCGGCCCGAAGCGATGAAGACCGGCGGTTCACTCCTGCTCGTCGTCCTGGCGTTCGCCGGCTGCGCCCCGGCAACGCAGACCTATGGCCCGGACGGTCGTGAAGCCTACACGCCGAACTGTTCCGGACTCGCCCGCACGTGGGCGATGTGCGCCGAGAAGGCCGGCGAGATCTGCGGCACGCGAGGCTACGAGGTCATCGCTGCCGGTGGAGGGACGGCCGGGACGATCGCGACGATCGGGCCGTTGGGCGGCTTCGTCGGGCCAACCATCGAACGGTCGATGCTGATCCGATGCAATTGACGCCGCTTCTCGCCCGTTCCACGGCGGTCCTGGTGCTGGGGGTCGCCGCGGTCAGCATCGGGTGGGCGGGGACCGCAGCCGCGACCTGCACCCGTGCGCCATTGCCGGCAGACGCTGGCGTGGCGCTCGTCTTCTCCGGCGGCGGCGCCAACGGTGCGTGGGAGGCGGGCGTTGCCGCCGCGCTCCTCGAGCGCGGCGCGCCGGTCCGGCTCGCCGCCGGCTCCTCGGCCGGCGCGTGACGCCGTCGGCGCCCCTCGCGCTCCGCCCGCTCGACTTCGATCCCGCCGGCCTCGCACGCGCCCTGGCCCGGGGCCGGGCCGACGGTGAGGCGTGCGCCGATGCCTGGAAGGACGGCACGAGCGGTACGCAGAGTTCTGTGGCGTGATGATCCGCGGGCGCTGCGAGGTCATCGAGGATCCGGCGCAGGTGGAGATGGTGAGCCGGGAAACCGCGGGGAGGGCGAACGGCGCGGGCTCCCGTCCCGAGCCGGGAGCGCTGGCCAGCGCGTCCAAGCGGGTTGTCCTCCGGGTGACGCCGGAGAAGGTCGCGAGCTAGGACCAGCGCAAGCTCGGCGGCGCGTACTGACTCGCGCGTCGAGCCGTCAGCGCTCACGGGGAGGTGGCGCTGCGGAATCTGGCGGCGTGCTCGGCTGCGAAGGAGGCCAAGGTGCGCGGTGGGCGTCCGGTGGTGAGGGTGACGGTATCGGTCACGACCGCCGCGACCAGGGCCCGAAGGGGCACTCCCTGCGCGGCGAGCTGGCGGACCACCGCACCGCCGACGAGCCCGGTGGCTCCGGTGACGAGGATCACCGTGACCTGGTCCCGCGCTCTCTCGCCCCGGTCCCGGTGAAGAGCGTTGTCCAAAGCGTGCGTCTGGTCTGCTGGGTCGCGGACGGCCTGATCATCGACGATGATGTGCCGTGCGTCTCGCGGGGTCAAGGACTGGATGCCGTCGGCCCGGTCGATCGTCACGCCACCGCCCCGTCGGGCTGCGCGATCGAGGTGCCACCCAACAGGAGGGAGCGTTCGCATGTCGCAACTCGTGTTTCTCCACGGACCAGGTGCGGGCGCCTGCGCTGACGCGTTCCACTATCAGCGCCGGCATTTCCCGAACAGCGTCGCGCCGACCTTGCCCGGCCACCTCGAAGGCGCCAGGTGTCAGGACGTCGCGCGATACATGGAATGGGTGCGCGGCTGGCTGTGGGCGCAGGGTCTGAAGGGCGACCTCGTGCTGGTCGGCTACACGCTGGGCGCCTCGATTGCGCTGCAATACGGCCTCGACTACCCGGACGAGGTGAAGGGCTTGGTGTTGATGACCGTCGCCGCGCGGCCCAAGACCCGCGCCGCGGGCGCGTACGAGATGCGGCTGCGCGCCACGGAGGACCCGAAGGTCTACGATGAATGGCTGGCGTATCAGCGGCACGCCATGAAGCTCGTAGAGCCCGGCTTGCAGGAGCGGTTGCTGGAGCGGCACCGCCAGGTGGGCCCGCTGTCCCAGTACCACGACCTGAAGACGATCGATGCCTTCGACGTGCGCGATCGCCTCGCGACGCTCAAGCCCAAGCTCCTCCTGCTGCGCGGCATGGACGATCCCACCAACCCGCCGGACTACGAGAAAGAGATCCACGAGGCCGTGCCCGGCTCAAGGTATGTGAGACTCCCTGGCGCAGGGCATTTCCCGCCCACCGAGATCCCGGACAAAGTCAACGCGCTGATCGAGGAGTTCGTCGTCGCGCTGTGAGGACTATTCCCCGCCGTGGCTCGCGTGCCGACTGGTGATGCCGCTGGCTCCGAGGGCACTGCGGTGTCCTGCCCTTCCCATGCAGACCAGCCCATCGTTCGGGCTGGCGACCCGGCGAGAATCCGTCGGTAATCTTTCGCTCCGCGAGAATCCCGAACGCGCCTCCTCAGAGAGGAGGCGTCGTCGCTACAGCAAACTCACGGACCGACTGTCCGACCGGACGCCCGGAGATCTGCGAGCGGTTATCCCAGTGCCTCCAGCAGTGAGCGCTGCCGGCTCAGACGCTGGGGGCGCTCCCGAGCGAAGCGCTGCACCGCGGCGAAGATCGAGTCCGGGTCCAGGTGCGCCTCGGCGATCACGTCCGCCTCGGTGCCGCCGGTGAGCCACGCGTTGTCCTGGTCGGCGGTGAGGGAGTAATCGTCGGTCAGTGAGCCGACATTGCGCAGCGGCCACATGCGGCGCGTTCCACTCATCACGAACATGAGGTCCTGGCGGGCCTCGGGCGGGAGCACGGCGTTCCGATAGGCTTCGGGCTGGCGGTCGAACAGCTCTTCGCTGATCGCGGCGATCACCTTCACGTTGACGCCGGCCTGCTCCAATCGCGGCAGCACGGTCACGAGGTTGAACGTCGAGCTCGATCCCTGGGCCACGACGTAGCCGTGCCGGGGCTGGCCGGGCGCGAAGTCGCGGATGACGTAGAAACCCTTGGCGGCGGCCCGGAGATCGGGGTCGGCGAACGTGCTGCGGTCGGCCACGCGGAAGTCGGGGCGCGCCACCTCGATGACGATGATCCCGACCTTCTTCTCGCGCGCGGCGATCTCGGCGGCGGCGAAGTAGCCGGGGGCCACGTCGTTGTAGTCCCAGAAGCTCAGGTTGATGACCTGGTCCCGCGGAAACAGCTTCCACACCTGCGGCGAGAAGATGCCGAAGTGCGTGCGCGCGTCGGCCGCGGTCTCGGGACCGGAGTGGCCGGCGAGGATGTGCAGGACGCCCGTGCGGAACTTGCTGTCCTGGTTCTGCTGGCTCCAGACGCGCGCCGGCAGGTACATCAGCGGGGTGAAGGCGCCGTAGGTGCCGCTGAACGCCCACACCCCGGCGAACTGGTCGGGGTCCAGCGACGCGCTCTGGCCGACGAGGCCGATGGCGGTGGACACGTTGCCCGCTTCCTCGATGGCGGCCTTGAGCCGCGTCCCCAGCGGGTTCCCCTCGGGATCGTAGTGGCCCCAGATGCTGCCGTGCTCGAGGTTGATCGATTCCGACAGATCGGCGGCCAGCGACAGCATGCGGTTGTCGGTGACGTGGTTCACCCACTTGACGATCTCGGACACCGCCCGGCGGGCGCCCGCCACCTCGCCGCCCTTGCGGAACAACGCGATCTTGAGCGGCTTTTCCTTGCCCGAGATCGCATTCCTCACCGTGAGGGTCTGCGGCTCCTCGGGGAGATTGGCGACCTTGAGACGGTCGTCGAGGAATGGATCGTGCTTCGCGTCGACGCGGAGCGGGATCTCGCCCGGCACCGAGTCGCCGATCTCGACCAGCCGATCGGCCAGCCAGTCCCCGAGGCCATCGCGCTCGAGCAGGGACATGACGACGTCGATGTTGGTCTTGAACTGGATCAGTCGCTCGCGCGGGTCGCTCACCGGCCCCTGGCGGATGCCCGAGAACTCCACGCCGTAGCGCTCCTCGAAGGTCCGGGCCAGCGCGACGAAGTACTCCGAGTTCATCTTCATCGCGTACGGATGGCTCGGGTAGCCCACCACCTGGTCGCCCCCCCCGGGGATCTTGCCGTTCACCGCGCCCGGCCAGTACCCCTTGGTCGTCGTGCCGATCACGATCATCGGACGACGATCCGCCGGGTCCCACGCCTCCATGGTCTGGAGCGCGCCCACGATCTGGTCGTAGTCGTGACCATCCGGCAGCGACAACACGTTCCACCCGTAGGAGGTCCACTGGTCGATCAAGCGGTAGCCCGTGAACTTGCTGGACACCACACCCCCGATCAGCGAATCGTCGATGCCGGCGTTGTTGTCGGACAGGAAGATCCGGAGCCGCTTGCCGACCTGCAGCGCGATGGCCTGGGTCTTGAGCTCCTGCGCGTGCCCCTCGGTCATGGCGAACTCGCCCTCGAGCGCGATGACCTTCGGCATCCCCATGGGGGCGCCCACGATGTCCCAGAACGCCGCCTTCCCGGCGGCCGTCGCGATCCCCACGCCCGAGGGGCCGCCGTTGACGTCGTTGGTGAGGTCGGTGGACTCGATGTGTCCGGAGAGGGCCCGGATACCGCGCCCCTTGGCCTGGGCGAACAGCGGATGGTCCGACAGCCCCTGGTCCGCGAGCAGCGTCCTCAGCGCGCCGGCACCGCGGCGGAATCCCAGCGCGTCGACCGGCAGCATCGCGACGTCCGGGGCGACGCGGTAGCGGGGATCGCCCGTCGCCTGGTGCTTCCGGTACAGCGCCTGGCCCAGGATCATCCACAGCGCGTAGCAGGTGGGCGCGCAGTGCCCCGCCGCCAGCATGAACTTGTCGCCGTACGGATGCTTGGGGCGCCGGTAGTCGTAGCGGAGCCCGCCCAGCTCGGGCCCGGCGAGGTGCGCGGCGACGTTGAACGGCGTGTAGGCCAGCGGGCCGCCGAAGTGGCCGGTCTGGGCGTAGTTGCCGAGCAGGGTGAGGGTCATGCAGGTCATGTAGCCGACGTCTTCCAGGCGCCGCCGCTCGTAGGGAAGCCCTGTCATCGAAGCGTCCCGCCGAATTCCTCGCGGAAGTCCGCCAGAACCTTGTCGCGCGTGCGCGTCTGCCAGCGCGACCGCTGGCCGATCGGCACGTTCTCGACCTCGGGCACCACCTTGAGGGCCACGAAGACGGGCCCGGCCTCCCCGAGGATGTCCGCGATCGTGGCCTCGAGCTCGGAGAGGTCGTCGAAGGCGAAGGCGCGCGGGTAGCCGCAGCCGCGCGCGACGACGTCATAGGCCACGTTCTTGGCGTTGGGCACGGGCTGCCCGCCGGTCGTCGCGTAGCACTCGTTATCGAGCATGAAGTGGTAGAAGTTGGCGGGCGCCAGCTCGGCCACGGTGGGCAGGATGCCCAGGCTCATCAGCAGGTCGCCCTCGGAGTCGAACAGCACGACCTTATTCTGTGGTAGGGCGAGCGCGATGCCGAGCGCGAAGCCGGCGTGGCCGCCCATGGCCGGGTCGCCCATCGGCAGATCGCGGCTCGGCCGCGTGGAGATCTTCCCCCAGTGGCGGCCGCCTCGGCCCGGCACCACGATGGCGTCGCCGCGATGGGCGTGAAAGACGCGGAGCAGGTCGGCGGTCTGGAGCATGGGACTCTCCTCTACCGGTTGAAGCCGTGGTACTCGTCGGCCATCAGCACTGCCACCGGCCGTCGCGTGCGCGCGGCCTCCTCAAACGCGATCGAGATCCGCGGGGCGTCGGCCGAGCTCTCACAGAGGTAGTAGCTGATGCCGAAGGCGTGGAGGAACCGTTCCGTGTAGGTGGCGGCGGTGTCGGTGTTGACGCCGTGCCGCGTCCACCCGCGGTAGCCGATCATCATGACCACGGGCACGTTCAAGCCGATCGCCCAGCCCCGGAGCGAGTCGCCGGACTCCATGAGCCCCGTGTTCTGGATCAGAATGATCGGCCGCTGGCCGCCCGCGGACAGGCCCGCGGCGATGGAGAACGCGAGACCCTCGCGACTGACCGGCACCAGCCGCAGCGAGGGCTCGGCCTGCATGAGCTGGTACAGGAAGTTCGTCTCGCTGTCGGGGAGCCACACGACGTGGGTGACCCCGTTCTTGGTCATCTCAGCGAGGACCACCTCGGGACTGAGCTGGCCTTCCGCGGTCTTCGGCATGATCGGCACGCCTCCTTCAGGCCGGCTTGTCGGGGCGACCCCCGAGGGCTCCCCACGTGTCCGGATCGTGACACAGCAGCGTGTTGAGGCAGATCGACACGTCCTCGGCCGGATACGCGCCGGTCAGCGCGGCGACCGCGGGGCCGAGCTTCGTCGAGTCCGGCGTGCGACCGGCGACGGTCTTCGGGCGGAACTTCTTGTGCTTGGCGATCAGCTGGACGGCCTGGGCCTGGTCGGCGGCGATGGTCTCGTCCCGCCAGAACGCGAGCGCGGCGCGCCGCCGCTGCTCGTAGGCCATCCGTTTCCACAAGCGTCCGGCGGTCGGCGCCATGTCGGTCATCGCTGATATTCTATGCGCAGCCCGCCCATGCGGCATCACGTCTCGCCCTTGCCCGAGCCCTGCCCGAGACCCCGCTACCGCTCGTCGAGGCGTGGCCCGCCGCGGCGCGCCACTTCGCGGACTGGTCTCGCCCCGGTTTCGTGGACACACCCCATAGTTGGGGCGGAAGGGAGCGTCCACGATGCCGAAGTGGTTCGGAGGTTCTGGGCATGCTGCGTGGGGTAACGCGGCGGCTGAGCGAGAGTCGGGTAAGTTGTTTGAGGCGCGCAGGCGAGTCCCGGTTGGCGGGCGGATCTGCAGGGACGGTGGTGTCCCTTCCTCCGGTGATCCGCACGCCACGCGGGACGCCAAGTCGCGTGCCAAGGCCATCGCGTGCAGGTGAGTTCTTGCGCGAACGGTGGACCGACCTCCTTAGCGGCGCCGTTGCCGCACGGCGGACGGTGAATGTTGCCGCGGACCGTGCGGTCCTGCAGCGGTGGCGCGACCGCGTTAGCTGACCGCCAACGTCTTCCTCCGCGGAGCGCGTAGCCGTGCGACCAGGCACTCCGCGACGATATGCGACATGCTCTGATGCGACTCGTCGGCCGCCTTCTTCAGATCCTCGTACACGGGCTCCGGCAAGCGGAGCTTGGTCTGAACCGTCTTTACGCCCGCCGGTCGACCTCTCCTTTGGCCCAGGACCGTCATGACCGTCGAATACAGCTGGTCGAGACGCTTCTTGTCACCGGCGGTAATCGCCACGCGGAGCTCAAAGCCGACTTGTCCGTCCGCCGTCCGATAGAGCTTCACCGGGCCGCACCCGGGATAGAGCTCGTTGACGGCCTTCGAGACCTCAGCCTCTCGCGCCTTGAGCTCTGGATCCGACACGATCTCGACGAATGTGACCTTTCGATTTCTCATGACGGCAACCTTTCACCGAACAATCTTGGAACTCTCAACGGTGACGCGCGCTATCCGTTCTCCCCGAGTTCGATCAGGAACGAGTCGGAGTCGAATGCCAAGACGAAGACCGCGTTCTGGTTCAGTTCGTCGCCCATCCGAGTGACGAACACTTCAATTCGATCTCGGTTGGCAAGCCAGAACCGCAGAGTTAGTCGAACAGCGACAGATCGATCGCGTCTCCCATCGTGCGGTAGCCCAGATCGCTCGGGTGAAGGTGGTCGTCGCAATCGTAGATCGGCAGCATCCGGGTCGGATGGTCGGGATCGCGCACCGCCCGGTCGAAATCGACGATCGCGTCGAAAGCATCGGTCTGGCGCAGCCACTCGTTGACGGCCTGGCGCACCGCCTCGCGCTTCGGGTTCCAGGCGCCGGGGAGGAAGGTCTCATTCTCGAATGGGGTCAGCGTGCCGCCGAAGACCCTGATCCCGCAGGCCTGGCCGCGTACGGCGAATTGCTTCAGCCCGGCGATCATCTGCGGGGCGGTCACCTCTTCTTCGGGCTTGCCGTGACGGTTCCGCAGATCGTTGGTGCCCAGCATGATGACGGTATGGGTGACGCCGGGCTGCGCCAGCACGTCGCGGTCGA
>JBGPXN010000223.1:0-6456 GCA_041492755.1 Methylomirabilia bacterium
GCCATGATTCGCGCCGGGTGGGAGGTGGCGGAGGCCGCCGGCACCGTCTTCCACATCCACGTCGCGGAGGGGCAATACGAGGTTGAGCGCACGCTGCGCGAGCACGGCGATACGCCGATCCGCTATCTCGACAAGCTCGGCGTGCTCGGGCCACGGATGATCGGCGTGCATTGCGTGTGGCTCGACGACGACGAGATCGCGCGCATGGGCGCCCGCGGTGCCGCGCTCGCCTACTGCCCGTCGTCCAACATGTTCCTGGGCGACGGCATCACGCGCATCCCGGAGATGCGGCGGGCCGGCGTGCGGATCGGGCTCGGCACCGACGGCGGCTGCACCAATAATCGGCGATCGGTCTTCGAGGAGATGCGCATGGCCTCGCTGCTCCAGCGGGTGCGCCTGCTCGACGGCACGGCGCTCGACGCCGAGACCGCCTTTGCGTTCGGCACGCGCAGCGGCGCCGAGATGCTGGGCCTCGAAGCCGGAGTCATCGCGCCCGGGCGGCTCGCCGATCTCGTCGCTGTCGATCTCGGCCACGCGTCACTTCACCCGCGCCACGATCTCCTGCGCAGCGTCGTGTATGCCATGTCGCCGCGGCCCGTGCGCGACGTCTGGGTGCATGGCCGCCGAGTGGTGGACGACGGCCGGCGCGTGACGATGGGCACGGAGGCGCTGCTGGCGCGCGTGGCCGAGGTCATGCCGGGATGGCGGATCTGAACGGCGGCGACGTCGTGCTAGACCGATCCCTGGGCGAATTCTCGCCTCCTCCCCCGCGCCTCCGGCATACTGCCCGCGAGGTTGGTTGGGCCTAGCGACAGGCGTTCTGCCTGAGGCCCAGAAGAAGGAGAACGAGGATGCACGTCGCAGCGATCGCAGTCCTGGTAAGTGTGCTCTTGACCTTCTCGGTGTCGGCCCACGGGTCGGAGAAGCTGGGCACCGTGAACTTCCCGACGTCCTGTAACCCGGCCGCGCAGGCGGAGTTCAGCCGGGCCGTGGCCCTGCTACATTCCTTCTGGTTCGGCTATGCGATCAAGGGGTTCGAAGCCACCCTCCAGGCCGATCCCTCCTGTGGCATCGCCTACTGGGGCGCGGCCACGGCCAGGCTGGGGAATCCGCTGGGCGGAGCGCCGCCGGCCAAGGACATCGAGCTGGGGGCCGCCACGGTCGCGAAAGGCAAGAGCGTCGGCGCCAAGACCCCGCGCGAGCTCGACTACCTCGCCGCCATCGAGACCTTCTACAAGGACTACGACAAGGTCGACCATCGCACGCGTGCGCAGAACTACGAGAAGGCCATGGGCGCCCTGGCCGCGCGCTACCCGCAAGATCGCGAGGCGGCCATCTTCTACGCGCTCGCGCTCAACGTCACCCTGAATCCCAAGGACAAGACCTACGCGAACCAGCTCAAGGCGGCGGCGATCCTCGACAAGATCTTCACCGAGCAGCCCGACCATCCCGGCGTGGCCCACTACCTGATCCACAGCTACGACTTCCCGCCCATCGCCAACAAGGGCCTCGACCCCGCGCGCCGGTACGCCAAGATCGCGCCGTCCGCGCCGCACGCCCAGCACATGCCGTCGCACATCTTCACCCGGCTCGGCGCCTGGCAGGAGTCGATCGACACCAACCGCAAGTCGGTCGAGGCCGCCAAGGACGAGCTGCGCCAGGCCAAGCTGGAGGCGGGCTCCTACAACGCGCTGCACGCGATGGACTACATCGTCTACGCGGCGCTGCAGCTCGGCAAGGACAAGGAAGCGAAGGCGGTGGTCGAGGAGATCCGCGGCATCCAGAAGGTCGACACCGAGCACTTCGCCGCCGCGTTCGCCTTCACCGCCATCCCGGCCCGCTACGCGCTGGAGCGCCGGCAGTGGGGCGAAGCCGCGGAGCTGAACCTGCATCCCCAGAGCCTGTCGTGGCAGAAGTTCCCGCAGGCGGAGTCGATCATGTGGTTCGCGCGCGGCATCGGCGCCGCGCGCGGCGGCAACGTGGCGAGCGCCAAGCGCGACGTCGCGCGGCTGGAAGCGCTCCGCGACGGCATGACGGCCGCCAAGAACACGTACTGGGCGGAGCAGGCGGAGATCCAGCGCCTGTCCGTCGCGGGGTGGATCGCGCGCGCCGAGGGACGCAACGACGAGGCGCTGACCCTGATGCAGAAGGCGACCGATCTCGAAGCCGGCACGGAGAAGCACCCGGTCACGCCGGGCTCGATCCAGCCCGCGCGCGAGATGCTGGCCGAGCTGCTTCTCGAAACGGGCCAGCCCGCCAAGGCGCTGGCGGAGTTCGAGGCCTCCCAGCGTACCGATCCCAGCCGTTTCCAGGGCCTGGCCGGCGCCGCCCGCGCCGCCGATCTGGCCGGCGACACGGCGCGCGCGCGCCGCTACTACACGGAGCTGCTGGCCCAGGCCAAGACGGCCGATTCCGAGCGGCCGGAGCTGAAGCAGGCGAAAATCTACCTCGCCAAGTAACGACTCCAGCGCGCGGACGCCCCCTCCTGGGTCGATGCACGCGGTTCCAGAAGCAGCGCCCGCGCCGCTCACGGCTGGCCGATGATCGGCCACGATTCGCCGGTGAAGACGTGATGAGGTGGGCCATCACGGTCATCTCTCCCGATGGGTACCCGCACTCGGAGGCGTTCCGTGAGGTCGCCGAGTCGCTGCACTACGGGCTGCTCGAGTTGGGCCACGACTCCGTGCTGACGAAGGAGACGCAGCTCGAGCAGCGACGTCACATCGTCCTCGGCTCCCACCTGCTCGGCCCCCATCAGCGGTTGCCGGACGACAGCATCCTCTTCAACCTCGAGCAGATCACGCCGGGGTCACCATGGCTGAGCCCCGCGCTGCTGGAGCGCTTCCGACGCCACGAGGTGTGGGACTACAGCCGGCGGAATATCGAGCAGCTCGAGGCGCTCGGCATTCGCAGGGTGAAGCACGTGCCGATCGGGTACGTGCCGCAGCTCGAGCGGATTCCGATGATGGAGGAAGACCTCGACGTGCTGTTGGTGGGCTCGGTGAATCCGCGCCGCATGTCCGTGCTGGAAGCGCTCGCCGCGCGCGGCCTGAGAGTGCACGTCGGCTTCGGCGTGTACGGCCAGGCGCGCGACGCGCTGGTGGCCCGGGCCCGGATCCAGCTCAACGTGCATTACTACGAGGCGAAGGTGTTCGAGGTCGTCCGCGTCTCGTACCTGCTCGCGAACGGACGCTTCGTCGTCTCCGAGACGGGCGCCGACGCCGAGGAAGAGGCGAGCTTCGGCCCCGGCGTCGCTTCGGTTCGTTTCGGCTTGTTGACAGGGTCCCACGCGGCCTCGTGAGTGGTGAACACCGTCAGCGGATGAGGAGGCGATCATGAAGAACGACATCTTCGCCGGGCTTGGCCGTGTCGATGCGAACTTCGCTCCGTTCACGCCGGTCGCGTTCCTGCCGCGCACGGCCGCCATCCACCCCGACCGGACCGCGATCATCCACGGCGAGCAGCGGATCACCTACCGCGAGTTTTACGCGCGCACGCGCAAGCTCGCCGCGGCGCTGGCGGCGCGCGGCATCGGTGCGGGCGACACGGTCTCGATCATGCTGCCGAACGTCCCGGCCATGCTCGAGATTCACCACGCGGTGCCAATGCTCGGCGCCGTCATGAACGCCATCAACACGCGCCTCGACGCGCGGACCATCGCCTACATCCTCGAGCACAGCGAGGCCAAGGTGCTCATCACCGACCGCGCGTTCTCGGCCACGGTCGGCCCGGCCCTCGCACGACTCGGCAAGCCACCGCTCGTCGTCGATCTCGACGATCCGCTCCACCAGGGCCCCGGCGACCGTCTGGGGGAGATCGAGTACGAGAACTTCATCGCGCCGGGCTCGCCGGACTTCACGCCGCCGCCCCTGCGCGACGAGTGGCAACCGATGGCGCTCTGCTACACGTCGGGCACGACGGGCAACCCCAAGGGCGTCGTTGCGCATCACCGCGGCGCGTGGCTCATGGCCATCGGCGAGATCCTCGCGTGGCACATCCCACCGGGCGCCGTCTATCTCTGGACGCTCCCGATGTTCCACGCCAACGGCTGGGGCTTCCCGTGGGCGATCGTGGCCGTCGCCGGCGTGCACGTGTGCCTGCGCCAGGTCGAGCCCGCGCAGGTCTTCCGGCTCATCGCCGAGCATCGCGTGACGCACATGTGCGGCGCGCCCACCGTGCTGAACATGCTCATCAACGCCCCCGCCGAAGCGCGCGTGCCCTTCGCCCACGTCGTCGATCTGATGACCGGCGGCGCCGCACCGCCCGCGAAAATCATCAGCGCCATGAGCGAGATGGGCTTCCGCGTCCAGCACATCTACGGCCTCACCGAGGTGCTCGGCCCGTCGACACTGAACGTCTGGCAGGACGCCTGGGCCGCGCTCCCGCCCGAGGAGCAGGCCGCGCAGCAGGCCCGCCAGGGCGTGCGCTACGAAGTCGTCGACGGCCAGATGGTGGCCGACCCCAAGACGCTCGAGCCCGTGCCCGCCGACGGCAAGACCCTGGGCGAGATCATGCTGCGCGGCAACACCGTGATGCTCGGCTATCTAAAAGATAGGCCCGCCACCGACGCCGCCTTCACCGGCGGCTGGTTCCAAACCGGCGACCTCGCCGTCCAGCACCCCGACGGCTACATCGAAATCAAGGATCGCCTCAAGGACATCATCATTTCCGGCGGCGAGAACATCTCGAGCCTCTCGGTCGAGGCGGTCCTCACGCGCCACCCCGCCGTCGCGCTGGCCGCGGTGGTCGCGCGCCCGGACGAGAAGTGGGGCGAGACGCCGTGCGCGTTCGTGGAGCTGCGGCCGGGGATGGCGGCGACGGCGGACGAGGTGATCGCCTTCGCGCGGACCCAGCTTCCGCACTTCGCGGTGCCTCGTACGGTGATCTTCGGTGCGCTGCCGGCGACGGCCACCGGGAAGATTCAGAAGTTCGAGCTGCGGCAGCGGGCGCGCGGGCTGTGAGTTTCCCGGGCATCGTGCCGGGGCTGCGTGGGGAGCGGCGTGCGGTGGTGTCGCCGGCGATGACGACCACCCACGCTGGAGGAGGCGGGATCCTCACGGCGCCGTCGATGATCATGGAGATGGAGCTGACGGCGCAGGACGTGACGCAGCCGTTTCTGCCGGAGGACCACACCACCGTCGGCTACGAGATCTGCATCCGACATCGGCGGTCGACGCCGGTCGGGGAGGCGTTCACTGTGACGGCGGAGTTGCTTGAAGTGGACGGGCGCAAGTTGCTGTTTCGGGTGGAGGCGCGGAACGCGCGGGAGGTGATCGGCGAGGGGACGCTGCGGCGCACGATCGTTCGGCGGGGGAGTCTGGGGTAGCCGCATACGCCGGGTTTTCCCCGGCCAGCGCCCGGTTGCGGTGGCCCCCTAACGACAGGCACCCAGCGTGAGGCGGCGTGGCGCTACACTGTACGGCGCTGGAGACAGGCCAAACATGATCTGCTGAGCGAGGGGGCAGCCATCGCGAGACCAGCGTCAAGGTCACTGACGAAGGACGATCTTCCTGCCAATCTCCGCTTGGGAACCAATTTGTTGGCGGGCGCGGCTGCTCCGCGCACCAACACGGACTCGCCCGACCCCACGGAAGTTCTCGACCTAACCTTCGAGAACCACCGCGGAGTCGCCCGCTGACCAAGCTCGAAGACCTCCGGCCGAACGCCGCCGTGCGTGGCGTCCTGCCAGACTGCCTTGTTACCGTCGTCAGCGTCCAGTGGTTCGGCTCCGAGGCCCTCGAGCTCACCTACAAGACACCCGCCGGCAAGGTCGCCAACGAGCTCGTCTATCGCCACGACGAACCGCGACTGGAAGTCGTCGAACAGGGACGCCCGTGGAGCTTCGACGGCGACGGCGCGCGGTTCCGGCTCGTCTCCGAGGCGCATCGTATCCGGCTCGCGCATCTCTTCGACCCGGTGCTCGCGGTGCACACCTCGGTCGTCGATCCACTGCCGCACCAGATCACCGCCGTCTACGAGGCGATGCTGCCGCGCCAGCCGTTGCGCTTCCTGCTCGCCGACGACCCCGGCGCGGGCAAGACCATCATGGCCGGCCTCTTCATCAAGGAGCTGATCGCCCGGGGCGATTTGCAGCGCTGCCTCGTCGTGTGCCCGGGGAGTCTGGCCGAGCAGTGGCAGGACGAGCTGTACCGCCGGTTCCACCTGCCATTCGAGATCCTCACGAACGACAAGCTCGAAGCCGCCCGGACGGGCAACTGGTTCCTCGAAACGAACCTGGTCATTGCCCGTCTCGACAAGCTGTCCCGTAACGAGGACGTGCAGGACAAGCTCAAGGCGCCAGACTGCCGCTGGGATCTCATCGTCTGCGACGAGGCCCACAAGATGTCGGCCACCTTCTTCGGTGGCGAGATCAAGTACACCAAGCGCTACAAGCTCGGCCAGCTTCTCTCGACGCTCACCCGGCACTTCCTGCTCATGACGGCGACGCCGCACAAC
>JBGPXN010000077.1:0-20837 GCA_041492755.1 Methylomirabilia bacterium
AGGAGTGCCCCGGCTTCGCCGGGGCGCTCCGAGCGTATGGGGGGTATGGGGGGCCATTTCGGGGCCCCCCATCTCTATCGGAAGAAGGCCTTCACCGCCGCCACCACCTCGTCGATCTCCGCGTCCGTGTGATTGCCGGAGATCGGCAGCGACAGGATCTCGTCCACCAGCCGTTCGGTGTCCTCCAGTGGCGGCGGCTCGAGACGCGCGAGGGCGGGCTGACGATGGCAGGGCACCGGATAGTGGATGCCGGTCTGGATCCCACGCGCCTTGAGGAACTCCGCGAGCTCGGCCCGGCGCGGAGTGCGCACGACGTAGAGATGATAGACGTGCCGTCCGCCCGGTCGTTCTTGCGGCAGCACCAGCGGCAGCCCGGCCAGTCCCGACGCGTAGCGCGCGGCAATCGCCCGGCGGCGCTCGTTCATGGCGTCGAGCCGCCGCAGCAGCACGCGACCGCCCGCAGCTTGCAGCTCGTTGAAGCGGAGGTTGAAGCCGACCTCGACGTGGACGTCCTTGTTGAGCCGGCCGTGATCACGGATGCGCCGGCACCGGGCCGCGACGTCGTCGTCGCTGGTGACGATGCAGCCGCCGTCGCCCATGACGGCCAGGTTCTTCGAAGGATAGAAGGAGAAGGCGGCCGCCCGTCCGAAGCCACCGACCTTGCGATCGCCGTAGGCGGCACCGTGGGCCTGCGCGCAGTCTTCCAGCACCCACAGCCCCGCCCGGTGCGCGATCTCCATGACCGCCGGCACGTCCACCGCCTGGCCGTAGAGGTGCACGGGCACGATACCGACGGTGCGGGGAGTGATCTTCGCCTCGGCGTCCTTGGGATGCAGCGTGTACCAGTCGTCGGTGTCGACGAACACCGGCGTGGCTCCGGCGAAGCAGATGGCCTCGGCGGTGGGAAAGGCGGTGTGCGACGGCACCAGGATCTCGTCACCGGCCTTGACGTCCAGCGCGCGGAGGATCATCCAGAGCGCGGCCGTGGCCGAGCTGGTGAGCACGGCGTGGCGCGCGCCGACGTAGGCGGCCAGCTCGACCTCGAACGCCTTGCACTGGGGACCGAGGATGTACTGGCGCGACTCGATGGCGGCGAGCACCGCCTGCTTGAGCTCATCGTCGACGGTCGGACGGGACAGCGGAATCGTCACGGCGTCTCTCCTCGCAACCGGTTGTAGTGGCCGCCGAAATACAGCAGCGGCTCGCCCTTGGCGACGCGTGCCCGCTCGACCAGTCCGACGAAGATCGTGTGGTCGCCCTCGACGTACATCGCCCGCACCGTGCACTCGAGCTGGGCGAGCGCGCCGTCGATCAGGGGGACGCCGCGCTCGTTCATCGAGTGCGGGACCCCGTCGAACTTGTCGAGCCGGGTGCCGGCGAAGCGGCGCGACAGCGCCTCCTGCTCGGTGCAGAGGACGTTGACGGCGAAGCAGCCACGCTCGCGCATCGACGGGTAGCTCTGGGATTTGTGGTCCACACACACGAGGATGAGCGGCGGATCGAGCGACAGGGACGTGAAGGCGCTGGCCGTGAGGCCGGTGGGACGCCCGTCGGCATCACAGGTGGTGATGACCGTGACGCCGCTTGCGAACTGGCTGAGGACGGAACGGAAATCGTCCGGGCCGATCACCGTCTTTACATATCACAAAACCGCGGAAAAGCGAGGACGGACCCGGGCGGACTGGGAAGTCCCGTTCCCGTTGCGCGAACAAGTCCGTCCTGTATAGTGGGCGCCGTATGGTGAGCGAGCCGGCAATCCTCCAGGCCCTGCGAGGTATCCGCGACCCCGAGAGCCAGACCGACATCGTCAGCCTCGGCCTCGTGCAGGATCTCGAGATCCACGACTCCGAGGTCCACTTCACGCTCGCGTTCACCACCCAGCCTGCCAGCTCGAAGGCCACCATGCACAGCATGGCCTCGCGTGCCGTGGGCCAGGTGCCCGGGGTGGCGCGGGTTCATGTGAAGATGGGCAGTGGTGTCCAGCCGGCGCGCGTGCCCCAGCCGCAGGCCCAGGGGCATGGTCACGGTCACGGTGGTCCGGGGCCGGCGGCGGCCGAGGTCATTCCCGAGGTCAAGTACACGGTGGCCGTCTCGTCCGGCAAGGGCGGGGTCGGCAAGTCGACGGTTGCCGTGAACCTCGCGCTCGCGCTGCGGAGCACCGGCGCCACCGTCGGCATCATCGACTCCGACGTCTACGGTCCCGACGTGCCCCTCATGCTGGGCGCCAAGGGCAAGCCGGGGATGTTCGACAACCGGATCATCCCCGTCGAGGCGCACGGGCTGAAGATGATGTCGATCGGCCTGCTCGTGAACGAGCGCGAGCCGCTGGTCTGGCGCGGACCCATGATCCACTCGTTCATCCAGCAGATGCTCAAGGACGTCATGTGGGGCGCGCTGGACTATCTGATCTTCGACATGCCGCCGGGCACCGGCGACGCCCAGCTCTCGCTCTCGCAGGTCATCCCCCTCAGCGGCGTGGTCATGGTCACCACGCCGCAGGACGTGGCGCTGCTCGACGTGCGCAAGGCGATCGGGATGTTCCAGCGCCTGAACGTCCCCATCCTCGGCATCGTCGAGAACATGAGCACGTTCGTGTGCCCGCACTGCTCGAAGGCGACGCCCATCTTCGGGAGCGAGGGCGGGCAGCAGATCGCCCGCGAGTACAACGTGCCGCTCCTGGCCCAGCTGCCGCTCGACCCCGAGACGCGGATTGGCGGCGACGAGGGCGCGCCCATCACCGTGCGCCGCCCCGACTCCGCGGCGGCGCTCGCGTTCCGCCAGCTCGCCGAGGTGGTCAAGGGCCGGCTCCAGGAGATCGGCGGGCTCGGCGCGTTGCCCCGCATCAGCTGACCGGCCAGGGTGTCCTCCTCGCCGGCCGCCCCCCGCGTTCTCCCGATCTTTCCGCTGCCGGACGTGACGCTGTTCCCCCACACGATGCTGCCGTTGCACATCTTCGAAGCGCGCTACCGTGCGATGGTGACGGACGCGCTCTCGCGTGACCGCCGGCTCGCCGTGGTGATGCTCAAGCCGGGGTACGAGACGCACTACGAGGGCAAACCCGCCGTGCAGGAGATCGCCGGCGCGGGTGAGATCGTGAAGTGGGAGCGGCTCCCGACCGGGCGCTACAACATGCTCGTGCAGGGCCGCTGGCGCGTTCGCATCGCGCGCGAGCTGCCGACGGACACGCTCTATCGCATGGTGCGGGTGGACGTCCTCGAGGACGTGGCCGGCTCGGCCGACGTCGCTCCGCTCGTGCGTCGGGTCCGCGAAACGTGCCGCACCGTGCTCGCGGCGCTCGATCGCCCGCGCGATCTGCTCGACACCGCGCTCGGCGGCGACGCGACGCCCGGCGTCGTCGCCGACCGGGTGGCGGCCGCGTTCCTGCCCGACGCCGGCGTGCGCCAGGAGCTGCTCGAGACGACCGACGTGAGCCGGCGGCTCACGCGGCTGGTGGCCGCCCTCGACGCGCTTGCCAACGAGCTGAAAGGACCCGGCAGTGGTGGTTGATCGCGGGCTCGTCCGTGGGCTCGTTCTCGCCCTCGTGCTGCTGGCGACGCTGGCCACGTCGGCCGGCGCGCGGTCGTGGGCGTGGCTCGGCGTGCGGATTCGTGACCTGACCGAGCAGGAGATGGAAGAGCTGGCCAAGCGTCACGGTATCCGCGAGGGATTCGGGGTCGTGATCGTCGAGGTGCTCGAAGGCGCGCCCGCGGCGCGGGCCGGCATCAAGAACGGCGACGTCGTGGTCGCGTTCGAAGACCGTCCCGTCGTGGAGACCCGCCTGCTGCAGCGGCTCATCGCCGCCTCCCCGACCGACGCCGACACGCGCCTCATCGTGCTGCGCCCCGAAGGCCGGCGCCAGGTCCGGGTCCGCCTCGGCTCCATGCCGCGCGAAGTCGCGGGCGACCGGGTCGCCGCGGAATTCGGCTTCGTGCTGCGCGAGCCGCCGGAGCCGCCGGGTGCGCTGCGGGCCACACCGCCACGCTCGACGGTGCCATTTCCTCCGTCGACTCCCTCGGCGCCGTCCGCTCCATCTGGATCGAGCCTCAGTGGTGGCGCCCCGGCGGTCGCCGTCGTGCTGCGGGGTGGGGTGGCGGAGAAGGCCGGGCTCGAGGTGGGCGACGTGATCGTCCAGATCGCCGACCGCGACGTCCTCGACCGGGATGCCGCCCGCGAGGTGCTCGCCGATGCGGCGCTCGATCGTCCGCTCGTGGTCGCGGTGCGCCGGGGTGATCGGCGCCTCGCCCTCACGCTCGCTCCTCCCTGACTGCCGGGCGGGGGTGGCCTGCCGCGCCGCCTCCGGCGCGGGCTATCCGTGTAGTAAAATCTGCGCATGAAGCTCGACGGCAACCTCATCACGGCCCGCAAGCCCGACGATCTGCCGGCCTTCTGCCGCGCGATCGTGGGCGCGCTCGCCAGGAGCTGATCGCCATCCCATCGCACGCGTGCCGGGAGACCGGCCCCCCGGCGCGCCGTTCGAGCCTGCCGGCCGGTCGGGAGCTCACGGCGTGATCGTTCTCGGCATCAACGAGACGCATTGTGCAACCGCGGCCATCCTCCGCGACGGCGCCATCGTCGCCTGCGCCTCCGAGGAGCGGTTCTCGCGGCTGAAGAACGACGCGGGCTATCCCCGCCGGGCCGTCGACGCACTGCTCGCCCAGCTCGGACTCTCCCCGGCCGCCATCGACCTCGTCGCCCTCGCCGGCGCGCGCGCGCTCGACCGCGACTGGATGAACCGCGTCCTCTACGATCGCGCCTACGCCCGCGGCTACTACGGCGTGCGGCTGGATGAGCCGGGACGCGGGCTGGGTCGGCGCGCGCGCAAGCTGGGGGCGCGGCTCGGAATCGCGGCGACCGCGCGGGGCAAGTCGGGGTTGTCGGCCGAGACGCGGCTGGGCTTCGTCACCGAGCACCTCGGGCTCCCGGCCGAGCGCGTCGTCACCCTCGACCACCACACCTGCCACGCGGCGGCCGCGTACTTCGGCGCGCCGTTCGCGGGCGCCCCGGCCCTCGTGCTCACCAACGACAACGCCGGCGACGGCCTGTGCGCGACCGCGTCGACGGGCCGCGACGGCGCGCTCGAGCGGCACGAGGCGACGCCGAGCGCGCCGGGGTCGCTCGGCTCGTTCTACTCGTTCGTCACGCTGCTGCTCGGCATGACGTTCGGCGAGCACGAGTACAAGGTCATGGGCCTGGCGCCGTACGCGCCGACGGCGGGCACCGAGCGCTCGGTCACCGCGCTGCGCCGCGTGTTCGATCTCGCGGTGGACCGGCCGTGCCGGTTCGCGTGGAAGAAGCGCGGACCCCGCTATCGACTGCTGCTCGAGGCCACGCTCGGCCATCGCTTCGACGCCGTCGCCGGCGGCGCCCAGCGCCTGCTCGAAGAGGCGTTGATCGGCTGGGCTCGCGTCATGCGCGAGCGCTACGGCGGGGACCGGCTCGCCCTCGGGGGCGGGGTCTTCATGAACGTGAAGGCCAACATGCTGCTCGCGGCGGAGGAGTGGGTGCGCGAGTTGTTCGTGTTCCCGTCGTGCGGCGACGAGTCCAACGCGGTAGGCGCCGCCTATCTCGGGTACCTCGAGCTCTGCCAGCGCGCCGGAACGGCGCCGGTGACGCAGCCGCTGGGCCCGGCCTATCTCGGCCCCGAGCTCGACGACGCCGAAGCGGAAGCGGTCATCCGCACGCAGGATCTCGGCGCGCGGCATCGGGTGAGCGAGCCGCCCTCGGTCGAGGAGAAGATCGCCGAGCTGCTGGTGAGCGACGGTGTGGTTGCCCGCTGCGCGGGACGGATGGAATTCGGGGCGCGCGCGCTCGGCAACCGCTCGATCCTGGCCAACCCATCGGACGGGCGGGTGGTCGGACTCATCAACCGGATGATCAAGAACCGGGACTTCTGGATGCCGTTCGCGCCCTCCGTGCTGCGCGAGCGCGAGGGGGATTACCTCGTCAATCCCAAAGGGCTGGCGTCGCCGTACATGATGCTGGCGTTCGCCACCAACCCCAAGCACCGTGACGAGATCGCCGCCGCCGTGCATCCACACGACGGCACGGCGCGCGCGCACATCGTGGACTCAGCCGGGAACCCCGCCTATCACCGGGTGATCCGCGAGTTCGAGCGCCGCACCGGGATCGGCGCCGTGCTCAACACCTCGTTCAACCTGCACGGCGAGCCGCTCGTCAGCTCTGCCGAGGACGCCGTCGACACGTTCGAGCGCTCCGGCCTGCCGCATCTCGCTCTCGGTCGTTTCTTGATCTCCAAGCGCTGACCCCGGTCCGCCGTCCGGCGCCGCCGGCACGCGGGCGATGATCGAAGCGCCTGGCGAATCAGGCGATGCTACGAACGGCGTGCCGCCCCGGGGTGGGCTGGTCGTCGGTCAGGCTGCCGAGCTCGAGCGGTCGTAGAAGCGGCCACCGCACTGCAGGCACCGGTAGGGCCGTCTGGGGGGGTATCGAGGCGCGCCACGGGTTCCCCGGGGGCGCGCCGAGCGTCTGGGGGGTATGGGGGGCCATATCGGGGCCCCCCATGTACTTAATCCCGGCGGCCGGTAAACCGCAGCAGCATGAGGAACAGGTTCACGAAGTCCAGGTAGAGCGAGAGGGCGCCGACGACCGCGTAGGCGCCAACCTGGCCGTCGGGCAGGGCCAACGCCATCTGCTTCAGGCGCTGAGCGTCATAGGCGGTCAGCCCCGTGAAGACGATGACCCCGACGACCGAGATCAGGAACTGCAGGGCGTCGTTCTGCCAGAACAGGCCGACGATCGAGGCCAGGACGATCCCGATCAGACCCATGAAGAAGAACTGACCGGCCCCGGCCAGACTGCGCCGCGTGGTCGAGCCCCACAGGGCGATTGCCCCGAACATTCCGGCCGTGATCATGAACGTCGTGGCCACCGACTCGCCGGTGTAGGCGAGCAGCACGGCCGACAACGTCACGCCGTTGAGCGCCGAGTAGAGCCCGAAGAGCCCGGCGGCGACCTGCGGCGTCAGCCGGTCGACCCGCGCCGAGAGATAGAAGACCAGTCCAAGCTCCGCGATGAGCATACCGAAGAAGACCAGGCGATTGCCGACCAGGGCTCTGAAGAGCGCCGGCGAGCCGGCCACGACGTACGCGACGCTCGCCGTGATCCCCAGGCCGATGAACATCCAGGCGTAGACCTTCCAGAGGAACGCCGAGACCCGTTCCGCTGCGGCTGTCGAACTCGTCGTCGTGTAGTCCATGGCCTCCTCCTTTCCCCCATTCTACAGGCGATCAACGAGGCGGAGACCCTGGGGTTCTCCCGGATCACGGGCCCATCTCCGAGGCATGTCCATTGCACCTCTTGCCCTCGAAAGATCCGAAGGAGAGGAGATCATGCAATGAAGACACGTTTGATGACTCCGTTCGTCGGGCTCTCGCTGCTGGCGCTCGTTGCCACCGGCTGCGGCACGGTGACCGGGGCTGGCGTGGGCGCCGGGGCGGGTGCGGCGGTTGGCGCCGGGACCGGCTACGGCGCGGGCAAAGGCGCGCTCATCGGCGCCGGCGTCGGCGCGGCCGCGGGCGCAATCTACGACATCACCAAGAAGAACTAGGAGACGACGATGAACCGGATCGCACTGACGGCCGTCGCGGCTTTTTCGGTGGCCCTCGTCGGCTTCGGCGGGCCAGCCATGGCCCAGATGCAGCAGCAGCCGAAAGACACCCAGCCGTCGGCCTCGCCGGCGGGCGCTCCGCACAAGATCGAGGGCACCGTGATGGCCATCGATCAGCAGAGCGGTACCGTGACGTTGCGGGGCAGCGATGGGCAGACGCATTCCTTCAAGGGCGATTCCGAGACGCTGAAGGACCTGAAAGTCGGCGACACGCTCGAGCTGAACAAGCGCAAGTAGAGGCGCTGATCGCGCGGCGGGCGCTTGGCGGCAACGACCCTCGTCGCCGGCGCCCGCCTCCACTGACGGAGGCCCGTATGGGCGCTGGCCCCTGGCCGGGGCGATCCTGGTCGCGCTCGCGCCCGGACTCATCGTCGCCGGAGTCCCGCTCGCCATTGCGCGGTGGCGCTGGCGCGCACGGTGTCAGTTCCTCGATGCACGGGTGGGGGTGCTGGAGAAAGGCCCAGGCCGAGCGCGAGGCGGCGCTCGCCAGGCCGCCGCCGATGCCGCCGATCCGCCAGGCTTCCTGAGGACGCCGAGGCCGGCCTAGATTTCGATCTCGATCCAGGCGCGGCGGCCGATCCGGCCCGTCAGCCGGGAGAACAGGTCCAGGAGCCACGTCTGCCAGCCGTACTTGGCCCGGACCGCCGCGCGGGCGCGGGCGATCGCGGCGGGATCGCTGGCGATCCGTGCGGTGGCGTCTCGCCACGGGCCGCGCACGCCGCCGCGGGCATCGCAGGGCGCAAGGCGTGCACGGGGCGAGCGTCGCAAGCGCTTGACCTTGCCCGAGTCACCAGCGGTGAAGACCCAGAGCCTTCCGTCGACGGCCACGAACCACACGGGGGTCCGGACTTCGGCGCCCGTCGTGCGGAAGGTGGCGAGGCTCAGATAGCGAGCGCGATCGAGGTCGGTCGCGGACGTCACGCCGCCGAGGCCGTCGGGGCCGACGCGGAGCCGGGCGCCTGTTGGGCAGCCGGCGTCAACGCCACCCCTGTGATTCCGAGGAATGCGTACGGATGCGGACGCTGCGGGATTCGAGCCCGCGCGAGGGGGCCGAGTGGGACACGTCGTGATTGTCGCCCCGTTGAATGCCGACCGCGTCACGGATTCCGCTCTCGGCGAGCGCGGGCGCCATGGCGATGTTGGTGGCCCGGGCCTGCTAGAATCCGCCTCGCCGTGGACGGCGTCATCGCGCGCGAGGATCCGGCGCTGTTCGAGGCCCTGCTGACACTGGCGCGGCAGGCGCGGCTCGTCTTCTTCGCGGGTCTCCCGGGTACGGGCAAGAGCCTCCTGATCCACCAGCTCGCCCACGTCGCCCACGCCCGCGGACGGCAGATCCATCTGTTGCAGTGGGACGTTGCCCGGCCCGTGTTCGAAGCGAGCGACGCCGGCCGGCGCTATCCGCTCGACAACGGCGTGACCCACGGCGTGATCCGCCTGGCCGTCGGTCGCTGGGCTCGCGGCGCCGTCGCCCGCTGGCACGCCGATCACCCGACCATGAGCGACCTGCTGATCGGGGAGACGCCATTCATCGGTCACCGGCTCATCGACCTGGCGCAATCTCGGGGCGACGATGCCGAGCCCGTGCTGAGGGCGCCGTCGACGCGCTTCGTGATCCCGGTGCCGTCACGCGCGCTTCGCCAGCATCTCGAAGCCGAACGGGCGCGGCGGTCGCGCGAGCCACGTCACGCCCGCGAGCGTGACGACGCGCCACCCGACGTGCTGCGCGCGCTGTGGCGGGAGCTCTTCGGGGTGGCGGTGGTGCTTGGCGTCGTCGCGGACGCGCCCCGTCCCCCCGGCGCCCCCGCCTACGATCCGGCGACCTACCAGCGTGTTTACGAGCGCCTGCTCGTTCATCGTCACGCCGTCGCGCTGAGGCTGGAAACCCGCCTGCCCACGGCGGACCTCTCCGCTCACGAGTTCCGGATCCCGACGGTCGACGTGGTGCCGAGCGCCGTAGACGCTGGGCGCGTCATCGGCGAGACCGAAGCCGGCTACTCGAGCGCCGGTGTCGTGGACGCCGAGATCAACGGCTGGTACCGCGTCGACTGACGCCGGCGGGGATCAGATGCCGCCGAAGCTCGGGGTGCCCAGCCAACCCGTCTCGGAGACGTCCAGCATGATCTGGTCCGGGCCGGTGTACTTCACCTCGACGTTCCCGTGCGCCTGCCGGCCGCCCACGCCGAGCGCGTCGTTGATGTCGTCGCGCCGCCGCGAGCCCGCCGCCTTCAGCTTCTCGGCGATCTCCTCCAGGCTCTCGACCTGGAAGCCGATGTGGTGGATCCCGCTATAGCCCTGGCCGCGCTCGACGCCGGCCGCCACGTCGTTCTTGAAGTTCAGGATGGCCAGGTTGATCTCACCGTCGCTGAGGAAGCAGCCACGCGTGCCCGGGTCGTCGATCTTGCCGATCTCCTTCAAGCCGAACACCTCGACGTAGAACCGCGCGGTCCCTTCCACGTCCTGGGTCGAGAGCGCGATGTGCTTGATCTTGGGCATGCCGTCCCTCCTGGGATCGATCGTTGGCGCGCCGTCGTCTACCTGCACGCCCTATAGTATCTTCCGCGCGGGGCGGACACCCCGCCCGCAGGGGAAGCGGCGCGCGCGCCACGGGGTGACCGTGCGTCGCGCGCGCGTCAGACCACGCCCTCGGTCTTGAGCCGGCGGAGATCGCTTTCGCTCAGCGACAGCCACTCGCCGTAGACTTCGGCGTTGTGCTGGCCCAGGAGCGGCGCCGGCTCCACCTCGGTGGGTGAGGTCGCCAGCTGCACCGGGTTGCCGGGCATGGTGAACTCGCCCCAGGTCGGATGCTTGACCGTCACCACCATCCCGCGCTCGCGTAGATGCGGATCGTGCAGGATCTCGCCCGCGGTCAGGCAGGCGCCCGCGGGCACACCGGCGGCGCCCAGCTCGGCCATGACTGCTAGAAGTGCATCACTTCGGCCGCGTGATCGTAGACGTCCTGGATGCGGCCATGCGAGATGGCCGCCGCCTGCACGGCGGCGACGAGATGACGCCAGCGGAGCGACGGACGGGTGGCATGGAACTCCTCGTACGTGGCCTGGTGATGCTTGAGGGCGTGCATCTCGGTGAAGTTGTCGCGACACGCGATCTTGCCGAGCATGGTGATCAGCGGTTCGGGTGCGTAGCCCGAATCGGCGTACTGCTGGCCCAGCGCGGCCACCTGCTTGACTTCATCGCCCGAGCGCCACGACGCGAGGTTGGCCTTGGGCAGGCGCTCGCCGAGCGGGAGGCGTCCGATGAAGCTCTCGATCTCCGCGATCAGCGCATCCTGCGAGCGCGTCGGAAGAGACGCGACCCGCTCCGGCTCGGGCTGAACGTCCGGCGCGAGCATGCGCTGGGCCATGCGGACCTCCGGTCCAGTGTGCCACGTCAGCAGCGCCCGGAGCTTGGTCTGCCGCGACAGCTCCGGCTGCCGCAGCAGGTATCGCCGCGTGTTGGCGCCGGTGTTGATGTGCACGTCCATCGGGTTGCCGGTCTGCGAGCGCAGGAAGAGCGTCGAGCCGCCGACCGAGAGCCCCTCGCCGACACCCTCGAGTGAGAGGCCATCGGCCAGCGCGTGGGCGAGCATCTCCGGGACCTCGGCGAAGTCCTTGCAGCGTCCGATCTCGTCAGCGAGCGCGGTGATGGCGCTCGTCTCGTCCTCGCCGGTCTCGAAGCGGAGCTCACGCGTGAGCAGGTGATACTTGTCGAGGAGCACCTCGACGGCTTCCATCGACACCGGAGTGGTCGGGCGCGTGACGTAACGGACGGGCGCGCGACCGATGTACTTCGCGTACTCCCAGCCGAGATACTCCAGCGCGCGCCACGTGAACACCGGGAACAGGAAGTAGTGGTCGTCGAGCTGGTTCTTGGGAATGCCGACCTCGAGCAGCAGCTCCAGCACCTTCATGGGCGACAGCTTCTCGAGGAAGTAGAGGAAGTAGTGATCGCAGGCGTTGTACACGCCGCGACCCACCGCGAACCGGAACGATTCGAGCGTCGCCTCGAGGTCGTCCTTCTCCGAGACGGGCTTGGCGTCGGCCAGGATGTACGGACCCATGGCCGGCGAGTGGATGTGCTTGTTGGCGACGGCGACGTTCTGGATTACGGGCATCATGGCGTACTCGCCGGGCAGCCGGGTCGCGATGTTGCGAACGGCGTGCAGCCCCGCCAGCGGGTGAAGCGGCCCGCCGTGATGGCCGGGTGGCAGGTCCGAGGAGCGGACGACCGCCAGCGCCGAGGCCAGTAGCATGTCCTTCACGGAGGTGCCGGTCGCGAGCTTGTCGTGGACGCCGGCCACGAGGCGCTCGGGCAGCGTCTCCTCCACGAACTGCACCAGGGGCTCGATGTGGTCGGGATATCGCACGCGTTGGGCCATCTCTGATCCTCCTCCTCCGAGGCACCACCCAGCGAGCACAGTGGTATCCCGTAAGCCGGCGTCACGTCAAGCGGAACGTCCCGGGGGGCTCCGACGCCAGGCGCGGACGCCGACCCCCGGGATGCTGAGCGCCCGGGATCGCTACATCTTGCCCCAGTAGGCGCGCTCGGCGGGAAAGACCGTCGAGCAGCGCGTCGGCTCCGCGGGGCCGTCCAGCGTGTCGGCGGCCGCGCGCCAGACCGCGTAGTGCGGGGCGTTGCGGTGCGCCTCCAGCGCGGCCTGGTCCTTGTAGACCTCGAAGAAGTAGTAGACGTTGGCGTCCTTCTCGTCCTGGAGGACGTTGAACCGCAAGCATCCCGGCTCGTCGCGCTCCGAGCCGAGCGCGTCCACTTCGATCGCCTTCAGGAAGCGCGGCCGGTCTTCGGGCTTGACCCGCACCTTCACCCACATCGCCAGCATGATGGTCTCCTCGTGTCGTTCGATTGACGGCGTCGCGTACTCTACACGGCACGGGCGAGGGGGTCGAGGATGGAGCCGACGTTCAGGCCGCGGGCGACGCCGGTCGCCTCCTGACGTACGCGCGGGAGCACGCGGTGTTGAATCGAAGCTCTGCGAGGCTGGTCACCGGGCTCTCCGGTCGCGAGGTGGAAACACTCCCGCGTAAATCGCGCAGCGGCGCGACATGCCGCCCCGGGCGTCGACGATGCGCTCGCAGCGCTAGAGACCTCGCCATTGGCGACGCCCGGTATGTCTGTCCTCGCAGCTACTGATCGCGTCAGATCAGCGTGCCGGCGGAACGTACTCGTAGTCCGACCGGCAGGCCTGCATGATCGCCCGCAGGTCCTGGCGCAACTCTTCGTTCGTCGGCCGGCCCACGAACCACCAACCGTTGTAGATCCGGTGGATCGTCAGATCCGGGCGGAGCGAGAACGTGTAGGGCAGCGCGACCAGGCCGTGCTCGAAGCCCGGGGCGGTCTGCTCGACGATGTCCAGCTCGGAGATGGCCCGGCGCTCGTGATCACTCAGGAACGTGAACGTGGCGCCGAGGCCCGTGCGGAACGCGGCGGTGACCTCCGGGGGATCGGTGCTGACAACCGCGAGGTGGCAGTAGTTGACGGCCAGCTCGTCCTGCAGCGTCGTGAGGTGCCTGACCTGGCACGAGCACTTTGGTCACCAGTAGCCGCGGTAGAAGCTCAGGATGAGCGGAAAGCCGTTGGCGAGCTTGGAGAGCCGGATCGCCTGGCGCCGGTGGTCCGGGAGCTCCAGATCGGGAAAGCGACCGCCGACGACCAGATCCGTTCGCATGTGACGTCCCCCCAAAGCGAGCGACCCGTTCAACAGCCGCTCGCGCCCTCGATTTCTCGGCCCGGTCAGGCGAAGGTGGCGAAGCGCGCCAGGTGATGGTCGGCGTCGCCAAAGGCTTGCGCGATCGCCGTCAGCCGCCGGAACGTGTGGCTGATCTTCAGCTCCTCGGTCATCCCCATGCCCCCGTGCAGTTGCACCGCCTCCTGGCTCACGTGCCGGCACGCGTCCGCGATCTTGATCTTGGCCGCCGACACCACGCGCGCGCGCTCGGTCGCGCCGGCCGTGTCCACCTTGACGCACGCGAGGCAGGCGATGGAGCGGGCCTGCTCGTAGCTGATCAGGATGTCCACCATGCGGTGCTGGAGCGCCTGGAAGCTGCCGATCGGCACGCCGAACTGCCGGCGCGTCTTCAGATAGTCGAGGGTGGCGTCGTGCGCGTACTTGATGGCTCCGATGGCCTCGGCGCAGACGAGCGCGGTCGCGTAGTCGACGACCTCGTCGGCCAGCGCCCAGCCTTCGTCCTCGGCACCGATCAGCGCCTCGCGCGCGACCAGCACGCCGGAGAAGCGGACGTCGGCGACGCGGAGGTTGTCGAGCGTCCGGTACTCGGTGACGGCCACGCCCGGCGCCGCCCGCTCGACCAGGAAGAGGCTGATGCCGTGAGCGTCGCGCTCGCCTCCCGACGTGCGCGCGGAGACGACGAGCAGATCGGCGGAGCCGCCATGGAGCACCATGCACTTCTCGCCGTCGAGCTGCCAGCCGTCGCCCGAGCGGCGCGTGCGTAGTGCGACCTGCCGCAAATCGTAGCGGGCCCCACGCTCGGTCTGGGCGAAGGCGAGCTTCGTCTTGCCCTGTACCAGGTCAGGCAGGATGCGCGCCTGCTGGGCCGCGGTGCCGCCACGGGCCACGAAACGCCCGCCGAGGCCGACGGTGGCGAGATAGGGCTCGACGACGAGCGCCTCGCCCAGCGCCTCCATGACCACCATCATGTCGACGGTGGTGCCGCCGAAGCCGCCATGCTCGCTGGCGAACGGCACGCCGAGGATGCCGAGCTCCGCGAGCGCGGCCCACACGTCCTCGCTGTAGCCGGACGGGCTGCTCATGATCTTGGCGCGCGCGTCGAAGCCGTAGCCGGTGTTGAGGAACTTCCGGAAAGTTTCGGAGAGGAGGCGCTGCTCTTCGGAGTATTCGAAGTCCATGGCGTCTCCTTAGAGGCCCAGCGTCGCCTTGGCGATGATGTTGCGCTGGATCTCGTTGGATCCGGCGTAGATGGTGGCCTTGCGGACGTTGCAGTAGCGCGGCACCAGGGAGGCGGTGAGACGGTCGAAGCCGGCCTCACCGTTCACGGGACGGAACGCCTGCGTGAACGGACCGGCCGTCTGCATGGCCAGCTCGGTGATGGCCTGCTGGATCTCCGTGCCCTTGATCTTGAGCAGCGAGACCTCGGCGCCCGGCGGCCGTCCGCCGCGGAGCTGATCGAGGAAGCGCATGTTGGTGATCTCCAGCGCCATCAGCTCCACCTCGACGCGCGAGAGGCGATCGCGGAAGCGCGGGTCGTCGAGCAGCGGTCCCGCCATCTTCTTGACCCGCGCCAGCTCGCGCTTCGAGACGGCGATGTTGCCGGTGCCCATGCGCTCGTAGCCGAGGAGGTACTTCGCCACCGTCCAGCCTTTGTTCTCTTCGTGGACGAGATTCTCGGCCGGCACCTTCACCTCGTCGAAGAAGACCTCGTTCACCTCGTGGCCCTGGTCCATGAGGACGATGGGCCGCACGGTGATGCCGGGGGTCTTCATGTCGATGAGGAGGAAGGAGATTCCGTCCTGGCGCTTCTCCGTCTTGGTGTCCGTGCGCACGAGGCAGAAGATCCAGTCGCCGTAGTGCCCGAGCGTGGTCCAGAGTTTCTGGCCGGTGACGACGTACTCGTCACCCTGGCGCACCGCCCGCGTCTTGAGCGAAGCGAGGTCGGAGCCGGCGCCCGGTTCGGAATAGCCCTGGACCCAGAAGTCGTCGCCACGGTAGATGCGCGGCAGGAAGCGCTGCTTCTGGGCATCGGTCCCGAAGCGCAGCAGGACGGGGGCGCACATGCGCACGCCGAACGCCACCACGGGCGGGCAGCCGGCCGCGCCGCACTCCTCTTCGAAGATGTAGCGCTGCACCACCGTCCATCCGGTACCGCCCCATTCTTGGGGCCAGAAGGGCGCCACCCAGCCCTTCTTCGCGAGGATGCGGTGCCAGCGCAGCAGGTTGTCCTTCGTCAGCTCGCGATAGTCGAGGACCTTGTCGCGCAGCTCGTCGGGCAGGCTCTCGCGGATCCACGTCCGCACTTCGTCACGAAACGCGGATTCCTCGGGCGAGTAGTTGAGATCCATCGGCCGCTCCTCTCTGGTGCGGCCTATGATGCCACCGTCGGGCCCGTTGGTTCTTGCTCATCCACGCGCCCGCTCGCCGGAGACGCGCCCGCTCGGAGCCCCGGGTCACACGGCCGCTACACCCTCGACCTCGATCAGAAAATCGGGGTGGAACAGGCTCGTGACCACGATCAAGGTGCTGGCCGGGAGCTCCCCCTGGAACACCTCGCTCCGGGCCTCCGCCACCGCGGGAAAATTCTCGATCTTCGTGATGTAGGTCGTGATCTTCATGAGGTCCTTCAGATCGCCACCGGCCGCCTGGAGGACCCCTCGCAGGTTCTGAAACGTCTGTCGCGCCTGGGCGCGCACGTCACCCTTGCCCACGATGTTGCCGTTCGTATCCCAGGCCACCTGGCCCGAGATGTAGAGCAGCCGCCCGCCCTCCATGCGGGTCGCCATCTTGTAGTTGGCCACGGGCTTTGCCTCGGGCGTCGCGATCGTACTGAATGGCATGGTCGGTTCTCCCCCGGGGCCTTTTACGCCACCGCCGCGATCACTTCGATTTCCACCAGGAATTCCGCTCGCGCCAGGCCGGGAATCTCGACCAGGGTCGAGGCCGGGTAGTCGAGGTTGTAGAAAGGGCGCCGAACCGGCGGGCCGTGCTGACGCCAGGAGTCGATACTCAGCACCCACGTGGTCTCTTTCACCACGCTGGCCGGCGTCGCCCCGGCCGCGCGCAGCACGTGGCCGATGTTCTCGTAGATCTTCTCCGCCTGGCGTCGCCAGTCTCCGGCTCCGGCCACGGAGCCATCGGGGTTGTTGGCGACCTGACCGGCCAGGTAAAGCAGCCGGCCACCATTGACGACCACACCCTGGTGGAAATCGCCGCCATGGTTTTCCACGTTGTACTTTTCCAGCAGCGGCTTTCCCTGAGGCGAGCCGGCGAGATCGACCACGAGCTCGACCTCGACGAGCATGGCGGGGTCGGCCAGTCGACGCACGACCAATCCTGTCGAGGCCGCACGGGTGCTGCCGAAGAACTTGGCGCGCTCCGCGCGGCCGCTGGCGTTGTAGGCCTCGAGGTCCGTCACGTAGACGAGCTGTTTGACGACGTCGTCGAATCTCGCCCCGGCGTGGGCCAGGACGGCTTGCAGGCGCTCGAAGGCGCGATGGGTCTGCGGGGCCATGCCGCCGGCGACGAGGCGGCCATCGGGAGTCCTGCCGGTGAGCCCGGCGGTGAACAGGACTCTCGAGGGATTGATGCTGACCCCCGGCATGAAGCCGCGACCCCGTTCGACAGGACGTTCGGCGAGAACCTCTCGGCGATCCATCGTGCTCTCCTCCTCGAGAATGACTCACTGGGCGGATACCAGTCGGCCAGGGGCGCCATACTCTCCGGCGAGAGCGACGCAGTCAAGGAGCGGGCGATGTGACGCCGACGTCGAAGCCGCGGCCACCGTCCTGCGATGGGCGGTGAGGCGCCACGGCGCTTGATCTTCCCTTGGCCAAGCTATAGGTTTCGCTTGACCGATCCTTCGCCCCAGCCGGGGGAGGCCCGGATGAAGTGTCCCCGATGCCAGCAGGAGAACCCGCCTCAGGCAAGATTTTGCCTGGCGTGTGGAGCGCGCCTCGCTCTTGCGTGCGGCGCGTGCGGCACCGAGCTTCCCGGGGGAGCCAGGTTCTGTCTTCAGTGCGGGCACCCGGTTGATGGCCACACGTCAGCGCCCCAGGCGAAGCTCGCGTCTCCCGAGTCGTACACGCCAAAGCACCTCGTCGAGAAGATCCTCAGATAGGCGGTCGAAAAGAGCACATTGGCGTCGAGGAAGACCCGGTCCACCCCGCGCGACTGACGTCAGCGCTGGGGCGGTCGGTGGTGAGCGACGGTCCGTGGATCGATACCAAGCTTCCGGACGGCCCGCACGGCCGCGCGGTAGTCCTTGGCATCAACAGCGTTCGAAAGGAGGAACTCGGCAACGCGGGCGGGCGTGTAGGTTTCGACTGGCACCGCGAGGGCGGGCCGGATCAGGATCCCGTCGTCGCGCTCCTCGGCGATCACCAGCGAGCCCTCCTCGATCCCGAACTTGCGTCGCATCCGAGCCGGGACGACGATGGCTCCGCGCTTTCCGACTCGGCTCGTCTCGGTTCGCGCGCCAGCCGCCTTTCTGACTGTCGGATTGTCGGGCATCGAGCGCACTGTACAGGGGCGGTGCCGAGGGGGCAAGCAGCGATGGTTCAGATATCACGACCATGAAGTGCCTTCGGTGTCAGCGCGAGAACCCGGCCGGCGCCACCGACCAGCTACTCTTCCACCAGCTCCAGGACCTCGCGCATGGCGTCCCCGACCTTCGTCATCAGGGCGGGGGACAGGCGAGTCAGTGGCCCTCGTACCAGGCGCCGATTGTCGATGGCCCGGAGTTGGTCCACGAGCAGATCGGACGCCTGCCGCAAACTTCGGGAAGCCGGGACCCGGATGCGAAGAGGCACGGCGTCGTCGATCAGACTCGTGGTGAGGGGAATGACCAGGGTGGACGGGTGGCTGGCGTCGAGGAGCGCCTGCGCCTGGACGACGAGGACGGGTCGGGTCTTGCCTGCCTCGGTTCCCCGACGGGGATCGAGGCTGGCCAGCCACACCTCACCCCGGTTATGCATCCGGGGCCCGCTCGATGGCCGCGAACTCGGCGTTGACCTTCATGCTCTCGCCGCGGACCCTTCGCGACGCGTCGGCGAGCTGCCGGGCCCGGAGCCGGGCCTGCGTCTCCCGATTCATGCGTTCCACGGCACGACGGATGTACGCCGCGCGCGAGAGCTTCAGCGCGACCGCGCAACGGTTGCTCGTCTCCAGCAGGTCATCGGGCAGCTTGAGCGAGATGGCGCTCATCGGTACGCCTCCTGAGCATCTGCATCGAGTATGCAATCATGATATACACGCGCCGGCGATGGTCAACTACAGGAAGCGAGACGCGCGAGCGCCTCGTCTACGAGTTCGTCCACTCCCATCGGCTGCAGGGCTGGCTGGTCCTCGAAGCCGCGTCGGTCTCGTACGGCAAGGCGACGAGCTACTTGCCCGTGATCGCCCTCCTCAAGGGCTACTTCAAGATCCAGGACCGGGACGACCTGCGGGAGATCCGTGCGAAGGTGACGGGCACGCTGCTCACGCTCGACCGCGCCCTCGAGCCGACGTTGCCCGCGTTGCTGGCCCTGCTCGATGCGTCCGTCGACGACGCCGGGTGGCAGAGGCTCGACCCGGGTCAGCGGCGCCAGCGCATCCTCGACGCCGTGAAGCAGTTGCTGCTCCGGGAAGCGCGCGAGCAGCCGCTCCTGCTGATCGCTGGTGGAGACGAAGGCGCTGGCCGGGGAGCGAGGCCGGTATCGGCTGACGCAACCGGTTCAGGCGCTCCAGGTCCCGGCCACAGTCCAGGCGATGCTGGCGGCGCGCATCGATCGACTTCTCCCTGAGGACAAACGCCTACTCCAGACGGCCTCGGTCGTCGGCAAGGACGTACCATTTGCGCTGCTCCAGGCGATCGCCGAATTGCCAGAGGAGGCGCTCCGTCGCGGACTCGGCCACCTACAAGCTGCCGAGTTCCTCTACGAGACTGGGCTCTACCCGGATCTCGAGTATTCCTTCACGCACGCACTCACGCACGACGTCACGTATGGCGGACTACTGCAGCGGCGTCGCCGCGAACTTCACGCGCGGATCGTCGAAGCGATCGAGACGCTCCATCCGGATCGCTTGGGTGAGCAGACTGAGCGGCTCGCGCATCACTCTGTCCGAGGTGAGCTACGGGAGAAGGCCGTGCACTACCTCCGCCAGGCCGGACTCAAGACGGTTGCGCGGTCGGCACCCCAGGACGCTCATCGCCATCCTGCTTCCCTACGCGCTTGGCTGCTCCGCCTGGGTGCTGGCGCAGCGCGGGGACGCAAGTGGCGCGATGGAGCGGTCCCGAGAAGCCGAGCGCGGCCTCGAGCGTCAGGTGGCGAAAGGAATCGTTCTCAATGTCGGCTGGATCTACCATTGTGTGGGGCGTGCCTGGCTGCTGCTCGACCGGCTCGACGAGGCGCGGCGCCTGGCTCGCCGAGCTGTCGAGTCGTCACTGTCTCAGCCCGGTTACGGGGCGCACTCGGCGCACTCGCTGCACCTGCTCGGCGACATCGCGACCCATCCCGAGCGATTCGATGCCGAGCGCGGCGAGACCCACTACCGCCAGGCGCTGGCGCTCGCCGAGCCACGCGGCATGCGCCCGCTTGTCGCCCACTGTCACCTCGGCCTCGGCAAGCTCTACGGGCGCACGGGCAAGCGCGAGCAGGCGCACGAGCACCTCACGACCGCGGAGACGATGTACCGCGAGATGGACGTGCGCTTCTGGCTGGAGCAAGCGGGGGCTGCGGGGGAGCGAGGACGCTCAACGAATGCATTTCCATGGCGAGTCTCCCGTGTGCTGGGGCGACTCTACACCCGGGTTTCGGAGCCACCTGAGCGCCGCCAGAACCGGCGATTCTGGCGCGAGCCATAGTTTTTTCGGTTCGGCCACGTCCGCCAGCATCGCCGGCCCGGCGTGGAGCGCTGAGCCGGCATCTTCTCGGCGCCGGCGACATGCGGCCATTCGCATGGCATGAAGCTGTCAAGCGAAAATTTCACGCGACATCCCGCCGGCCCGGGCGCAGACTCTTCGCTGCCTGGGTGCCCCCACCACCAGGATCCGCAAGAGCTTCGTCACCGGGCAGACCGGGAATCCCTCCATGTGGTCGGAGCCGGCCTACGACAAGAAGATGCACGAGGTCTATCTCACCCGCGACGAATCCAAGCGGCAGCAGATGCTCCGGGAGATGACGGTCGAGATCCTGGACAAGGCGCCCTATCTCTGGCTGCCGACGCCGTATGTCTTCACCGCCTGGTGGCCGTGGGTGCAGAACTACAACGGCGAGCTGCGGGCGGGCGCCGTCCGCCGCGGCCCGATCTACGCCCGGATCTGGATCGACCACGAGCTGAAGAAGAAGCTGGGCTTTTGACTACATGGGGGCTCCGGGATGGCATGCGCGGTTCTGGCTAGAGACGGCCGAGGCGGAGCTGAAGGCGATGGGGTGAGGGGCTACGAATGGCGACGAGCGGGGCCGCGCGTACTAGATCGGGGCGAGCGCCTCACGGCCGGAGCAGATGCTCAAATTGATCGACGGTGAG
>JBGPXN010000236.1:0-5681 GCA_041492755.1 Methylomirabilia bacterium
TTGATGCGGCGGGCGACCAGGGCCAGCACGGCGGCGGCGATGATGCTGCCGCCGATGGCGCCGAGAATTGAATCGTCCATGAGCGGGCGCCCAGGGTACCACGCGGTCGGGTCCGGATCGAGGATGGTAGACTCACGGCGTGGCGCTACCCCTCGAAGGTGTCGTCGTCGCCGATCTGACCGAAAACGTCGCCGGGCCCTTCTGCACGCAGGTCCTCGGCGACATGGGTGCCGACGTCGTCAAGGTCGAGCACCCCGAGCGCGGCGACGACGCGCGCGCATGGGCCCCCCCCTGGTGGGGCACGGAGAGCGCCACCTTCCTGGCGCTGAACCGCAACAAGCGCAGCCTCGCCGTCGATCTCAAGCACGACGCCGGCCAGGAAATCCTGCGACGACTCGTCACGCGCGCCGACGTGGTCGTGCAAAGTCTGCGGCCGGGCGCGGCCGCGCGACTGGGGCTGGATTTCGACGGCACCCGCGCGCTCAACCCGCGCATCGTGTACTGCTCGGTCACCGCCTTCGGTCGGCGCGGTCCGCTTCGTGATCTCTCCGGGTACGACCCGATGATGCAGGCGTACGCCGGGCTGATGTCGGTCAACGGCCACCCCGGCCAGGAGCCGGCGCGGGTAGGGACGTCGATCGTCGACATGGGCACCGGCATGTGGGCGGCGCTCGGCATCGTGGCCGCGCTCCGTCAGCGGGACGCCACCGGACGCGCCGTCGAGGTGACCACCGCGCTCTTCGACACGACGTTGATGTGGGTCTGCTACCAGCTCATGGGATATCTCGGCTCCGGCGAGGTCCCGCAACCACAGGGCTCGGGCACGGCGATGATCGCGCCCTACCAGGCGTTCGCCACCGCCGACGGCTACGTGATGATCGGGGCACCGTCGGACGCGATGTGGCGCCGGCTCACCGCCGCGCTCGAGACGCCGGCGCTCGCGGACGATCCGCGCTTCACCGACAACCCGGCGCGAGTTCGGTACCGCTCGGAGCTGATCGACGCGCTGACGGCAATCACCCGACGCTTCAAGACGGCCGAGCTGGTGGAGCGACTGCGCGCGGCCGGTCTGCCGTGCGCGCCGATCCTCACGCTCGACGCGGTGGCGCGCGAGCCGCAAACGCGCGAGAGCGGAATGCTGGTCGGCGCCCCGCACCCGCGGCTGCCCGACTATCGCAGCGTCGCCCTTCCCATCGAGTGGGACGGCCGGCGGCCACCGGTCCGTCGCGTTCCGCCCACGCTCGGGGAGCACTCCGCCGACGTGCTCACCGGGCTCGGTTACACCCTGGACGACGTGCGCGGGCTGCGCGCGCGCAAAGTCATCGCGTGAACGCGCGACTTCCCCGCCCGGTGGACCATCGGACATCGGCGTGACGGCGTACCGGCATCTGCTGGTGGAGCGCTCGACCGACGGCCACGTGGTCACGGTCGTCCTGAACCGTCCCGACCAGATGAACGCCATGAACACGGCGATGGGCGAGGATCTCCTCGCCTGCTTCGACGGCTTCATGCGCGACCCCGACGTGCGCGCGGTCGTGTTCACGGGCGCGGGCGACCGCGCCTTCTGCGCGGGCGGCGACCTCAAGGAACGCAACGAGATGACCGACGAGACCTGGCGCGCCCAGCACGTGATCTTCGAGCAGGCCGCCTTCCGGGTGCTGCGGTGCCCGGTGCCGGTCATCGCCGCGGTGGAAGGCTTCGCGCTGGCCGGCGGCTGCGAGCTCAGCGTGCTGAGCGACTTCATCGTCGCGAGCGAGACGGCGGTGTTCGGCGTGCCGGAGGCGACGCTGGGCATCTTCCCCGGCATCGGCGGGACCCAGCTCCTGCCGCGCCTGCTCGGCCCCGCGCTGGCCAAGGAGCTGATCTTCACCGGCCGGCGGATGAAGGCGGAGGAAGCACGCGCGGCCGGTCTGGTCAATCATCTGGTGCCGAAGGGCCAGGCCCGGGCGAAAGCCACGGAGATGGCGACGACCATCGCGCAGAATGGCCCCATCGCCGTGCGTCAGGCCAAGAAGGCGATTGCGTACGGCGTGGAGACCGATCTCGACACCGCGATGATCCTGGCCATCGAGGCGTACAACGCCACCGTGGTCACCGAAGACCGGCGGGAAGGCGTGCGCGCCTTCAATGAAAAACGCAAGCCGCAGTTCAAAGGACGGTAGCTCATGGCCGTGATGTCGCTTCAGGTTGCCGAGGAGCAGCGCGCGTTACGCGCGGGGGTGCTGGAGATATGCAAGCGCTACGGGGGCGAGTACTGGCGCGAGCTGGACGTCAAGCGTGAGTACCCCGAGGCGTTCGTCAACGAGCTGACGCGGGCCGGCTATCTCGGGGCGCTCATTCCCCAGGAATACGGCGGCGCCGGGCTTCCGATCACCGACGCGTGCCTGATCCTCGAGACGATCCACGCCGCCGGTGGCAACGCGGCCGCCGTGCACGCGCAGATGTACATCATGGGCACGCTGCTCCGTCACGGCAGCGAAGAGCAGAAGCGGAAGTACCTGCCGAAGATCGCGACCGGTGACCTGCGGCTGCAGGCGTTCGGCGTAACCGAACCCAACGCGGGCTCCGATACGATGCAGCTTCAGACCACGGCCATCCGCCGGGGCGACTGCTACGTCGTGAACGGCCAGAAGATGTTCATCTCGCGAGTGCTGCAGTCGGACCTGATGCTGCTGCTCGCGCGCACGACACCGCGTGAGCAGGCCAAGCGCCGCGGCGAAGGGCTCTCGGTGTTCCTCTTCGACATCCGCGGGCTCAAGGGGTTCGAGGTGCGGCCGCTGCGCATGATGATGAACCACTCCACCAACGCGCTCTTCTTCGACAACGCGGAGATCCCCGCCGACAGCCTCATCGGCCAGGAGGGCCAGGGCTTCCACTACATCCTGGACGGTATGAACGCGGAGCGGATCCTCGTCTCCTCCGAGTCGATCGGCGACGGCCGCTGGTTCGTCGAGAAGGCGGTCGCGTACTCGAGCCAGCGAGTGATCTTCGGCAAGCCCATCGGATCGAACCAGGGCGTGCAGTTTCCCATCGCCAAGGCGCACATGGCGGTGGAGGCGGCGGCGCTGATGCGCAACAAGGCGGCGGCGCTCTTCGACGCCGGTGAACCGTGCGGCCCGGAAGCCAACATGACGAAGTACCTGGCCGCCGAGGCGGCGTGGGAGGCCGGTAACGCCTGCATCGACTGCCACGGCGGGTACGGCTACGCGGAGGAGTACGACGTGGAGCGCAAGTTCCGCGAGTGTCGCCTCTACAAGACCGCGCCCATCAACAACAACCTCGTGCTGGCCTACGTGGGCCAGCATGTCCTCGGGATGCCGCGCTCTTATTAACTCGGAGGGGGGCTTTGCCCCCCTTCCGACTTAGGCGGCGCGGGTGAGCGCCTCGGGGGACGGTTCGACCGCTTCGGCGGCGGGGGCTTCCACGACCACGTCGTAGCCGGCGGGGACGGCGGCATGCAGCGGGCGCCACGCCTCGTCGATCAGCCATTCCCAGTGTGTCGGCGCGTACAGCAGCACCTTCCCGCGATGCAAGAGCGTCGCGGGAGTTACGTGCACGGTCAGGAGCGACTCGCCTCCGAGCGCGTCGTTCACCGTCCGCTGCAAGCTCGCGCGGATCGCGAGCGCGCGATCCTCGATGCGATCCTTCCGGACCCGCCAGGCGAGCGGTCCCACTACGAGACCTCCGATCAGGGTCATCACGACGATCAGGTCGACCATGGCCGCTCCCTCCTGCCGGTTGGGATGCGGAGCCGGAAGAGACCGATTCGCCAGAGGAGGGATCAGCGCGCCGCCGCGCGCCGTGGTTCACGCGGCGCGGGCGGCGCGGAAAGCGGGGGAGTCACGGGTCAGGCGGTCGTGATGAACGCGCGCAGCATCCAGGCCATCTTCTCGTGCTTCTCGAGCAGGCCGGTGAGGAAGTCGCTGGTTCCAACGTCGCCGTACTTGTTCGCGGTCGCGTCGACGTCCTGACGCAGCTGCCGGACGAGCGTCTCGTGATCCGCGAGGAGGGCCGAGATCATGCCCCGCGCCTCGGGATACTTGCCGGGCTGCTCGCGGAGGCGGGCCTGCTGCAGGAACTCGGTGAGGGTGCCGGAGGCATGGCCCCCGAGTGTGCGCGCGCGCTCGGCGACTTCGTCGACGAACTCGTCCAGCTGTTCGTACTGCGCTTCGAAGAACTTGTGCAGATCGTTGAACTGCGTGCCGACGACGTTCCAGTGGTAGTTGCGGGTCTTGGTATAGAGGACGTACTCATCGGCGAGGATGGCGTTGAGGATGCGGAGGAGCTCGGCACGTTGTGAGTCGTCGATACCCAGGTTCGGGTTCATGGTTTTTTCTCCTATCGAGGTTGGGATGCGCCGCCGGCCCGGGCGGTTTCGGGGCATTATGCCCGAGACGCGCGGCGCCCGCGCGGCCGGCCGACTTGAGCGACGGCGGACACTGCACTAGAGTGGCGGGCGATCGAGCGGGAGGAGCCCATGAAGCTGCCGGAGCGCGTGACGATTTGCGAGGTGGGAACGCGGGACGGGTTCCAGATCGAGCCCGAGTTCATCCCGACGGAGCAGAAGGTCGAGGTCGTCGATCGCCTCACGGAGGCGGGTGTCCCTCGCATCGAGGTCACCTCCTTCGTGCATCCGAAGGTCGTCCCGGCCCTGCGTGACGCCGAAGACGTGATGGCCCGGATCCGACGTCGGCCGGGCACGCGCTATAGCGCGCTCGTGCCCAACGACAAAGGCGCCGTGCGCGCCCTCGATGCCGGCGTCGACGAGATCCACACCGTGGTGTCGGCCAGCGAGAGCCACAACCTCGCCAACGTCAACATGACGGTGGCGGCCTCCATCGAGAAGCTGCGCGCCGTGATGCAGGTGGCCGAGCGCGCGCGGGTGCCGGTCGCGTGCGGTATCTCGACCTCGTTCGGTTGCCCGTTCGAGGGTCAGGTGCCACTATCCCAACTCGAAGGCGTCGTCGCGCGCCTCGTCGACATCGGGGCCCGCAGCCTCGGACTCGCCGACACCACCGGCGTCGCCAATCCGCGCCAGGTCCAGCGCGTGCTCGAGCATCTGATACCGCGCTTTCCCGGAGTCGAATGGACGCTGCACACCCACGACACCCGGGCCATGGCGATTCCGAACATCCTGGCCGCCATGGATTGCGGCGTCGATCACTTCGATTCGTCGATCGGCGGCCTGGGCGGCTGTCCCTTCGCGCCGGGCGCCTCCGGCAACGTGTGCACCGAGGACCTCGTCCACTGCCTGCACGCGATGGGCATCGAGACCGGGATCGACCTCGATCGACTCGTCGCCGTCTCGCGCCACGTCGAAACGATCGTGGGACGGCCGCTGCCGGGCCAGGTCATGAAGGCCGGGCCGTTCACCCGGCGGTATCCGGTGCCCGACGGCGTCGCGTCCCGGCTGTCCCGCGCCTGATGCTGAAGTCCGCGAAGCGCATGCTGGCCGCCATGGACCGCACCGCCACCGTCTGGCAGCTGCCGATCGTCGGGCGCGCCAAGGCGCGCATCATCCGCCGGCTCATCGACCGCCGTCGTCCGAAGCGCGCGCTGGAGATCGGCTCGTTCCTGGGCTACTCGGCGATCCTCATCGCGGGCTCCCTGCCCGCGGGCGGCCGGCTCACGTGCATCGAGGTCAACGAGCTCCTCGCCTGGCTGGTGAGCGCCAATGCCAA
>JBGPXN010000195.1:0-8547 GCA_041492755.1 Methylomirabilia bacterium
CCGGGCTGGCCGGCGCGTCCGGGCAGCGCGAGCATGCGGTCGAGCGCCACGCGGGCCGCCGCCTTCACGCCGTCGGGCACCGTGATCTCGTTCAGCACGTGGCCATCCACCAGCGCCTCCAGCACCCAGGCCAGGTACGCCTGGTGGATGCGATACATGGTCGAGCACGGGCAGATCACCGGATCGAGGCAGAAGATGAGCTTGTCCGGATGCTCGGCGGCGAGCCGGTTGACCATGTTGATCTCGGTGCCGACCGCCCACTGGCTCCCGGACGGCGCCGACGCGATCGTCTCGAGAATGAGCTCGGTCGACCCGTCGAGGTCGGCGGCCTCGACCACCTCGCGCCGGCATTCCGGGTGAACGATCACGCTGATGCCCGGATGCTCGCGCCGCGCCTGCTCGATCTGGGCCACGCTGAAGCGCGCGTGCACGGAACACCAGCCGCGCCAGAGGATCAGGCGCGCCCGCCGCAGGGCATCGGCGGAGTTGCCACCGAGCCGACGGCGCGGATCCCACACCACCATTTCGTCGTCAGGGATCCCGAGCTTGACGCCGGTATTGCGCCCCAGGTGCTCGTCGGGAAAGAACAGCACCCGCTCGCCCTGCTCGAAGGCCCATTGCACGACGCGCGTCGCGTTCGACGACGTGCAGACCACCCCGCGCCGCTCGCCGCAGAACGCCTTGAGGGCGGCCGGCGAGTTCATGTAGGTCACGGGCACGACCGCGTCCGCCCGACCGTCCAGCACGTCACGCAGTTGCGTCCAGCAGGAGATGACCTGCGCGTGGTCGGCCATGTCCGCCATGGAGCAGCCGGCGGCCAGGTTCGGCAGGATCACCCGCTGGGAATCGCCGGCCAGGATGTCGGCGCTCTCGGCCATGAAGTGCACGCCGCAGAACACGATGTAGTCCGCCTCCCGGCGGCTGGCCGCCTGCTGGGAGAGCTTGAAGGAATCTCCGCGGAAATCGGCCCAGCGGATGATCTCGTCGCGCTGGTAGTGATGGCCGAGGATCACGAGCCGCGAGCCCAGCGTGGCCTTCGCCGCCGCGATGCGACGCGCGAGCACCTCGGCGGGCATCGACTGGTACCGCTCGGGAATCTCCCCTTGCACCGGCGACGATCCGGGGATGGTGTCCCACTCACTGGCGCCGGGACCGTAGATCGGAAGGCGCGGCCGATCCGGCTTGGCGTCGTGCACCCAGGGATCCCAGCGAAGCCCATCGCTGCACGTTTCCACTCCGGCCCCGCCCTTGATCTTCTCTTCGATCGACGATGTGGTTGGCATGGGTCCCCCTCGCGGCCTCAGGCGGCCATTCCGTCGCGTGCGGTTGTTAAGGTTAAGTCCACCTTTACTCGGACCCACAAAGCCGCCATCGTACGTGGCATGGCTAGGAAGTGGTCGGCGCCCGGCGGGTCGGCCGGGGAAGCGACTTGAGCGTCCGGCGGGGACGCATGGTCTTGACGAGGCTCGCCGGGTCGCCGGCGCACTGGTAGAGCGCCGGTGGTCGATGCCGGCCGCCCAGGACGGCGTTGCCGGTGGGGACGATGCTGCCGGTCGCCTCGACCCGACGCCGGAAGTTGGTCGGATCGATCCGGCGGCCCAGGATCACCTCATAGACGGCGCGCAGCTCCGCCATCGTGAAGTGGGGCGGCAGGAACTGGAACGCCACCTGCGCGTACTCCAGCTTGTTCCGCAAGCGCTGCAGCGCGTAGTCGAGGATCTCGTCGTTGTCGAACGCGAGCCCGACGGGCAGGTCGTCCACGGGGAACCAAGCCGCTTCCATCGTCTTCCGGCCCGGCGCGACCTCCGTGCCGTCGGTCCGCACGAGCGCGTAGTAGGCCACCACCGCGGCCTCGAACTGCCGGGCGGTGTCGCAGAGCTCGAACGTGTAGAGCTGCTCGAGGAACGAGGCACGCAGCGCGGTCTTCTCGAGCAGCTGGCGTCGGGCCGCCTCGTCGAGCACCTCGTCTCCCCAGAGCTTGCCGCCGGGAAGCGACCAGTAGCCGGCGAAGGGCTCGGCGGCCCGGCGGACGAGCAGGACGTGCAGCCTCGATCGGCCATCGGGCTCGGGCGGGATGCTGAAGATGACCACGGCCACGACCACCGAGGCCTGGACACCGCTCGGTCGCGCGGCGTCCGGAGTGAGCACGTCGGCTTGGGAAACCATCGCGCGTTAAGGTTAGCATAACCATAACAACGCAACAACCGCCGCGCCGCCATCCGGAGGCGGGCATCGAGGAGCGCCCCGGGTTACCCGGGGCGCTACCGAGGGTGGGGTATGGGGGGCCATTTCGGGGCCCCCCATGTGGTTAATACAGGTGGCAAGCGACCCGATGGCCCGGGCCGCCGTCCTTCAGAATCGGCTCGACCCGGGAACACTGCTCCATCACGAACGGACAGCGCGGGTGAAAGTGGCAGCCCTTCGGTGGATCGATCGGCGACGGCACTTCGCCGCTGAGCACTATGTCCTCGCGCGGGGCGTCCGGATCGGCGGGTAGCGCGGCGGAGAAGAGCGCCTTCGTGTAGGGATGGAGCGGATTCCGGTACAGCAAGTCGGTGGACGCGTATTCGACGATCCGGCCCAGGTACATGACGGCGGTGCGATGCGCGATGTACTTCACCGTGGCCAGGTTGTGGGCGACGAGCAGGTAGGCCAGCTTCTCCTGGGCCTGGAGATCCTTGAGCAGGTTCATGATCTGGGCGCGGATCGACACGTCGAGGGCCGAGACGGGCTCGTCGAGGATGATCAGCTCGGGGCGTGCGGCGAGCGCGCTCGCGAGCGCGATGCGCTGGCGCTGGCCCCCGCTGAACTCGTGCGGATAGCGGCCGCCGGCGTCGAGGGGAAGCCCCACCTGCTGCAGGACCTCCTCGACCCGCTCGATCCTCTGCGCGCGCGTGACGCGGCGGTTCACGATCATCGCCTCGGCGATCGTGTCGCGCACGCGCAGGCGTGGATTGAGCGACGACCACGGGTCCTGGAACACCGCCTGCACCTTGACCCGGTAGTCGCGGAGATCGTCACCTTCGAGGGCGTGGACGTCGCGGCCGTCGAGGAGCACGCGGCCCGACGTCGGGCGCTCCAGCCGCAGCACGAGCCGCGACGTGGTCGTCTTGCCGCAGCCGGACTCGCCGACGAGGCCGAGCGTTTCCTGGCGGTCGATCGTGAAGCTGACCCCGTCGACCGCCTTCACCTGCCCGGCCGCGCGCGCCATGAGCAGGCCCCTGGTGACGGGGAAATGCTTCGTCAGCTCGTCGACGCGGATCAGCGGCTCGGGCGCGATGGCTCCGCCCTCCAGCACGCCGCCTCGTGCGCGGCGCCGACCAGGAAGGTTGCCGGGTACTCGGTGCGACAGCGGTCGTCCGCATAGGCACAGCGCGGCGCGAACCGGCATCCGGCCGGCAGCCGATGGAGCGCCGGCGGCTGGCCGTCGATCGAAGGAAGCCGCTCGACGTCGGCGTCCATTCGCGGCACCGAGGCCATCAGCGCCTGCGTGTACGGGTGCCGCGGGGCCCGGAACAGCTCGCGCACCGGGCCGCTCTCCACGATCCGGCCCGCGTACATCACGGCCACCCGCTCGCACATCCGCGCCACGATGCCGAAGTCGTGCGTGATGAAGAGCATGGCGACCCGCGTCCGCTCCTGGATCTCCTTCAAGAGATTCAGGTACTGGAGCTGGATGGTGGCGTCGAGCGCGGTGGTCGGCTCGTCGGCGACGAGCATCTTGGGCTCGGCGGCCAGCGAAATAGCCCCCACGATGCGCTGCTTCATCCCGCCGCTCATCTGGTGCGGGTAGTCGCGCATCCGTTGCTCCGGCGCGGCCACCCGCACCCGGCGCAGGGCGTCCTCGGCCCGGCGCCACAGACCGCGCCGGCCCTCCGCATGCAGCGTCCGGAGTGCCTCGATGAGCTGGTTGCCGGCCGTGAACACCGGGTTCAAGGAGGTCTGCGGATCCTGCAGGATCATCGAGATCTTCCGGGCGCGCACCTTGCGCATCTCGCGCTGGGTCTTGGGCACCAGATCCTCGCCGTCGAGCAGGATCTGCCCCTTGACGATGCGGCCCGCGGGCTCGGGCAAGAGCCGCAGCAGCGAGAGCGCCGTCATCGTCTTGCCCGAGCCGGACTCGCCGACCAGCCCGAGCGTTTCTCCTTCGCGCAGGGTGAAGCTGACCCCGTCCACCGCCCGCACGACGCCCCAGCGCGTGTAGAGATAGGTGTGCAGGTCGCGGACGTCGAGAACGACTGCGGACACGCTCGGCTCGACTACACCTGCCGCAGGCGAGGGTCGAGCCAATCGCGGAGCCAATCTCCGAAGAGGTTGAAGGCGAGCACGACGAGCATGATGGCGGCCCCGGGCAGCACCGACAGCCACCAGGCGCCGGCGATGTGGCTGCGGCCGTCGGCGACCATCTGTCCCCACGACGGCGTCGGCGGCGCGATCCCCGCGCCGAGGAAGGACAGCGACGCCTCCACGATGATGACGAAGCCGATGTGCAGCGTGAGGAGCACCATGAACGTGTTCATCACGTTGGGCACGATGTGGATGGCCATGATGCGGAGGTGGGAGCAGCCGTGGACCCGCGCCAGCGCCACGAAGTCCCGCGCCTTCACGCTCAGCACCTCGCCGCGCACGATCCGGGCGAACCGGGCCCAGATGATCAGCGTGATCGCGAGGACGATCGTCCGCAGACCCTGACCAAGGCTCACCGTGAGCAGCAGCGCGATGAGGATGGTCGGGAACGTGAGGGTGGCGTCGACGACGCGCATGATCAGCGTGTCCACGCGCCCGCCCACGTACCCGGCCACGATGCCGAGCATGAGGCCGACGCCGCCGCCGAAGAGCAGCGCCGAGAGCGCCACGGTCAGGCTCACCCGCGCGCCGTAGATCAGGCGGCTCAGCACGTCGCGCCCGAGCACGTCGGTCCCCAGCAGGTACTTCGAGCTCCCGCCGTCCTGCCACGCCGGCGGCGTGAGCTTGTCGGGCAGCGACTGCTCGGTGGCCGGGTGGGGCGCGATGAGCGGCGCCAGGACGGCGACGAAAACCAGGAGCACGATGATGCCGAACGCCGTCCACGGCATGCGCGCCAGGTCGCCGCGCGGCTTCGCCTCCGCGGCCGCGTCGGCGTCGACGGGCGCGGTGAGGATCGCGACCGACGGTTCGAGCCGGCTCATGGCTACGTGTACCGCACGCGGGGGTCGAGGTAGGCGTAGAGCACGTCGACCACCAGATTCACCCCGAGCACGATGATCGCCTTCAGGAGAATCACCGCCTGGAGCAACGGGTAGTCGCGGAAGAGCACCGCCTCGTACGTCAGTCGTCCCACGCCGGGCCAGGCGAACACCGTCTCGGTCACGATCGCGCCCGTGACGAGCAGGGCGAAGAAGACACCGAAGAGGGTGACGACGGGGATCAGCGCGTTGCGAAGGCAATGCTTCCAGATCACGACCCCCTGTGACAGTCCCTTGATCCGCGCCAGCTTGACGAACTCGCTGTCGAGGATCTCGAGCACGCTCGAGCGGACCAGGCGCATCATCCCGGCCACGAGGAACGCGCCCAGCGTGATCGTCGGCAAGATGTAGTGGGTGGGCCCGCCCATCCGTGCCGAGGGCAACAGACCGAGCTGGATACTGAAGACGTAGATGAGCACGATGCCGAGCCAGAACGGCGGCGTCGCGATGCCGAGCACGGCGATCCCGCTGCACACGCGGTCGATGAACGTGCCCCGGTAGACCGCGGCCAGCAGGCCGAGCGGGATCGACACCACGATGGCCACCACCAGGGCCAGCGGGACGAGCATCAGCGTGTTGGGCAGGCGCTCGAAGAACACCTCGACGGCGGGCTTGCGGTAGCGAATCGACACCCCGAGATCGCCGCGGACGGCGCCGCTCAGAAAGTTGACGAGCTGCTCGTGGACCGGCCGGTCGAGTCCGAGGGCGCGCAGCAGATGCGCGCGATCGTCCGCGGTCGCGTCCTCCGGCAGCAGGAGGTCGGCCGGGTTACCGGTCACCCGGGCCAGCGCGAAGATGACCAGGGCCAGGACGAACAGAAGGACGACGCCCTGGAGCAAACGCCGGAGGATGTAGCGCTGCACGCGTCAGCCTCCGTCAGCGATCATCGGCGCTCAGGGCCAGGGCTTCTGCTCGGGGCGCGGCATCCGCTCGGCGACGTCGCCGAACTCGTGCCGTCCCGGAATCGTCTTGAACTGCCCCACCCGCTTCGGGTTCACCGCCCAGTACCCCATCCCCTCGATGAGGGGGACGACGATCCACGTCTTCGCCGCCATGTCGACCATGAGGTTCATCGCGGCGAACCGCCGCGCATCGTCCTTCTCGCTCACGGCCGTCTCGTACACCCGGTCCAGCTCCTGGCACATGCCGGGGCACTCCTTCGGATCCCCGAGCAGGTGCTGGGTCCCCTTGGACGTGAGCGACGTCGAGTAGCGGGGGGAAGGCTCCGGACGTCCGGCCGTCCGGTACATGGACGCCGTCCCGACCAGGTTCTTCTGCTCGCCGCGGGCCATGGGATCGAACACGCCCCACTCGACGGTCTTCATCTCGACCTTGACGCCGATCTTCTCCCAGAAGCCGGCCACCGCTTCGCCGATCTGGATCATGAACGGCGTGCCGGGCAGCGCGGTGTTCCAGAACGTCATGCGAAAGCCATTCGGGTGGCCCGCTTCAGCGAGGAGCTGCTTCGCCCGTGCCGGGTCGTAGCGGTACGCCGTCCTGGCCCAGGCTTCCCAGCGCGGGACGTCGACGTCGATGGAGTACCGGTACATCGTGAACGGCAGCGGCCAGCGCGCCTCTTTCGCCATGACGTGCTCGATGAGCTGCTGCCGGTCGATGGCCAGCGACAGCGCCTCGCGCACGCGCACGTCCGTGAGCGGTTGGCCCTTCGCCTCCGGACGGTACGTGCCCCAGAACTGATAGATGGCCTGCATCGTCCCCGGCACGCTCACGATCTTCATCCCGCCCGTGCGCGCTTCCTTGATCCCGTCGGGGCCGATGCTGGCGATGCCGGCCTCGCCCGTTCGCACCATGGCCAGGCGGGTGCTCTGCTCAGGCACCAGCAGCAGCGTCATGCGCTTGAACTGCGGCGTCCCCCGCCAGTGCGGGTAGTTGACGGCTTCGTACTCGATGCGGTCGCCGGGAACGCTCCGCACGAACTTCCAGGGGCCGCTGCCGACCGGCTTCTCGCGGAACCCCTTGGTGCCGACGGCCTCGATGTACTTCTTCGGCATGACCGTGCCTTCCATGAAGACGGCCCGGCTCAAGCTCGCGGCGAAGTGCGGGATCACGCCCTTGGTGTGGACACGGACGGTGAGGTCGTCGACGACGTCGATCCTGTCCACCGCCCGGCGCAGCGCGGCGGCCCCCGAGGAGATGGACTCGGGCAACATGATGCGCTCGAGGCTGAACTTCACGTCGTGGGCGGTCAGCGGATCGCCGTTGTGGAAGCGCTGGCCCTTGCGCAGGTAGAACGTCCAGCTCCGGCCGTCGGCGGCCCGCTCCCAGCGCTCGGCCACGCCGGGACCGATCCCGCCCTTCTCGAAGTCGAAGCCGACCAGCGAGTCCCAGACCGGGGCGTGGTAATGCGCATGGGGCGCGCGCGTGTCCGCGATCGGGTCCATGACCTGGGCACCGAGCGTGTCCAGGGCGATGACCAGCGTGTCGGGGTCGGCGGCCGTCGCCGGCCCGACAACGCCGGCGACCAGGAGAAGCAGCACGATGCCGAGCACGACCGTGTCCCGCATACGAAAGGAATCCTCCTCGCCGTAAGTTGCAGCATTCTCCGGGTGCGTCCGGACGGTGTCAAGCTGGCCGACCGGGGCGTGGATCTCGTCGAAACGTCGCGGGCCATTTCCGGGGGATCGACGAGGCCCAACCGGGCCGCCACTCCGTTTGACAACGAGGCGATGGCAGCACAGAGTCGCGCGTCGGAGGAGTAACGGGATGCACGACCTCGTGATTCGCGGCGCGGACGTCATCGACGGGACGGGCGCGCCGGGCCGCGCTGCCGACGTGGCCGTGCGCGATGGCCGCATCGCGGCGATCGGGCGCGATCTCGGCGAAGCGCGGCGCGTGATCGACGCCACCGGCCAGGTGCTGGCGCCCGGCTTCATCGACATCCACAGCCATTCGGACTTCACCCTGCCCGTGAATCAGCGCGCCGAGAGCAAGATCCGCCAGGGTGTGACCACCGAGGTGCTGGGCAACTGCGGCTTCTCGGTGGCTCCCGCGCTGCCCGGCCGCGTGCAGATGTTGCAGGAGTATCTGGGCGCCAGCGCCCCCTGGCTGCCCTTCCGCGAGACGACGTTCGCCGCCTACCTCGACACCTACCCCGCCACCTCGGTGAACACGATCTTCCAGGTGGGCCACAACACGCTCCGGCTGATGGCCGTCGGGATGGAGAACCGTCCCCCCACGCCCGACGAGCGCCGCCTGATGGAACGCCTGCTGGAAGAGGCGCTCGACGCCGGCGCGCTCGGCCTCTCCTCGGGCCTCTTCACCACCCCGGGCTCCTTCGCCGCGCCCGACGAGATCCACGCCC
>JBGPXN010000273.1:0-4233 GCA_041492755.1 Methylomirabilia bacterium
CGGCGTGGACCTCGTGAAGGACGTCGCCACGCTGGAGGCCGCCTACGACGACGCGGCCGGGGTCACGGCCGCGTTCAATCGCAATGTCCTCGAGGTTCTGAACCGCAACCTCGACGGCAACTTCCGGCCGGAGGCCTTTCGGCACCGTGCCTGGTACAACGCCGCGGCGAGCCGCATCGAGATGCATCTCGTGGCCGAGACGCGCCAGACCGTCCATCTGCGAAGCATCGACCTGACCGTGGAGATCGCCGCCGGCGAAAGCATCTGGACGGAGAACTCGTACAAGTTCACGCGCCCCGCGGTGGAGGCGATGCTGCGCGACGCCGGCCTCGACCTCGTGCGCTGGATCACCGACGATCGGTTCGCGCTCGTCGTCGCCGGCGCAACGCCAGGTGGCTGACGCGGCCGGCGGCATGGGGGCTCGCGCGGCGGCGCCGGCCACCGACATGCCGACCCCGCGCCGCTTCTACGTCCACGACGACCTGTCCGCCGAAACCCGTGAGCGCTACGGGGCTGGATCCGCCGCTGACCGCCTCGTCTCCGAGCTGCTGGTACTGATACGCCGGGACCGCGCCCGAGTCACCGTGCTCACCGTCGAGCAGCAGATCGAGATGGTCCTGGCCCGCGGGCCTCGTGAGCCGTTCGCGCTCGCGATCGGAATCGGCGCCGCCGGCGAGCGCGTGGCGCGAGGGCTGCACGCCCGCACCGGCTGGTTTCCCGCCATCCGCCGCGTCGAGGTGACGCGGGAGGAGGACGGTCGCGACGGCTACCGCCTCGTGAGCACCGGCCCGGCCCCGATCGCCGCGCAGCTGGCCGGCCTCGAGGACGCGCCGTCACTGGCGCTCGTCGACGACACCGTGTTCTCCGGCCTCACCATGCGGACGATCCTCGACCTGCTGCCGGCCGCCCTCCGCAGGCGCACGCACGCGTTCTGCCTGCGCTGCGTCGCCGAGACGCTGCCGTCCATCGAAGCGCGGTGTCCCATCACGCCCGGCTTCGCCGCGCCCGGCCGGATCAACGACGACGTCAGCTTCATCAACGCCAGCGGGCTCGTGCGGCGGGGAGCGATCCGCCGCGCGGGCCGGCCCCCGCTGGCGTTCTTCGAGCGGCCAGCGTGGATTCACGCGTGGTTTCCCGGAGACGCCGGCGCGATCGTCGCCCTCTGCAGGCGTCTCAATGCGCTGCTCGGGTCGGACCCGGACGGGCGAGCGTGATGCGCACGCCGCGCGGGATCAGCAGGCGATCGACGCCCTCGAAGAGCCCGTGGACGAGCAACGCCATCACGGCGGCCGGGACCGCGCCGGCCAGGATGGTCCGGACGTCGTCAAGGGCGAGGCCGCGCACGATCAGCGTGCCGTAGCCGCCGCCGCCGATGAAGGCGGCAAGCGTCGCCGTCCCGACGGTCAGGATCGATGACGTCCTGACGCCGGCCAGGACGTTGACCGACGCGAGCGGAAGCTCGATCCGCCGCAACCGCCGCCAGCCGTCGATCCCGAGCACACCGGCGATCTCCAGCAGCTGACGGTCGATCGTCACGAGTCCGGTGTAGGTGCTGCGCACGATCGGCAGCAGCGCATACAGGAAGAGGGCGACCAGCGCCGGTGTCCTGCCGATCCCGAGCAGCGGGATCATGAAGCAGAGCAGCGCCAGCGCCGGCACCGTCTGCAGCACCCCGACCACCATCAGCTCGATCTGTCCGAGCGCCGCCGACCGCGCGGCCAGGATACCCAGGGGGACCCCGGCGAGCGTCGCCGCGGCGACGGCAACGGCGACGAGGACGGCATGGTCGACGCTCAGGGTCGCCAGCTCACGTATCAGCATCATCCGCCCGTCCGTGGCGGCCGCCTCGCGCCCGAGAAAGCTGGCCGCGACCCGGGCCAGCGCCTGGCCGTCCAGATCGGCGCGGGCGTTCAGCCGCACCATCGCCGGGCCGTCGATGCGCCCGACCAGCGAGCGCTGGATCGCCTCCCAGCTCCGCGGAAACCGCTCGATGAAGTCCAGGCGCGCCACCAGCACCGCCGAATACGCCGGGAAGAAGCGGCGATCGTCTTCCAGGATCACGAGGGCGGACCGGGCCAGCCGTCCGTCCGTCGAGAAGACGTCGATCACGTCGACGCTGCCGCTCTGGAGCGCCTGGTAGGCGAGCGCGTGCTCGATGACGCGCACGTCGGTGAGGGCGGCGAGGCCATAGTGGCGACGGAGCCCCGGCCATCCGTCCTCGCGCTCGAGGAACCCGGAGGTGAACGCCGCTCTCAGCCCCGGGTGGGACGCGAGGTCGCTGATTCGCCGGAGACCCAGACGGCGCGCGACCTCCGCGCGCACGCCGAGCGCATACGTGTTGTCGAACCCGAGCGGATCGCTGATCGTGAGCCGTTGCGGGTGGAGCGCCGCGCGAATGGCCTCCACCGACTGCGCCGACGGATCCTTGAGGACGGCGTGGCTCAGCGTGCCCGTGTACTCCGGGTAGACGTCGATGCTGTCGTGGGCGACGGCGCGAAAGGTGATGCCGGTGCCGCCGAGTCCGAATCGCCGCTCGACCTTCGCCTCTCCCGTCCGCTCGGTCACCTGGGCCACGATCTCCGCGAGCAGATAGCTCTCCGTGAAGCTCTTCGAGCCGACCCGCACGCTGTCGGCGGCGCCGGCCGGCGCGGCGAACGACAGCACGCCGAACGACAGCAGGAGGACCAGGACGCCGGCGGCAGACACTAGAGGTAGTCGCGCAGCTCGGGCGGTGGCGCTTGCGCGCCGAAGAACTGCGTGACGAACGGCTCGGCCGGCCGCCGCGCCAGGTCGGCGAAGGCGCCCTGCTGCACCACCCGGCCGTCGCGCAGCAGCGTGATGGTCGATCCGAACAGCACCGCCTCGCGGATGTCGTGGGTGACGAGCAACACGGTCTTGCGCAGGGTCGTGAAGATCCGCCGGAGCTGGGCCTGCAGATCCGCGCGCACGATGGGATCGAGCGCGCCCAGCGGCTCGTCGAGGATCAGCAGCGGCGGGTCCAGCACGAGCGCGCGCATGAGGCCGACGCGCTGGCGCTGCCCCCCGCTCAGTTCTCCGGGATAGCGGCGCAACACGCCGTCGTCGAAGCCGACGAGCTCCGCCAGCGCCCCGATACGCCTGGCGACACGCTCGCGGGTCCAACCCACCGGATCGGCGGGGAGCGCAGCATTGTCGTAGGCCGTCAGATGCGGGTAGAGCCCGCCCTCCTGGACGACGTAGCCCACGCGGCCCACGAGATGCCGTCGGGCGCCGGGCGTCACGGGGACGCCGTCGACGACGACCTCGCCCGTGTCAGGCTGAACGAGCCCGAGGATCACGCGCAGCAGCGTGGACTTGCCGGAGCCGCTGGACCCGAGGAGAACGTGGGTGGCGCCCGGTCCGGCCTCCAGCGACACATCCTCGAGCGCCACGGTGGCGCCGTATCGCTTGCTGACGCCGCGGACAGCGATCATCCCGGGTAGGCGGAGCGGACGGTGACAACGCGATACCGGCGCACGCGCTTAGGGTCGCTCAGGGCGCGTCGACGCGCAACCGGGCGCCGGCGGCCGGTCACCCCCACCCGGTCTCCGTTCACTTACCAGCCGATCGCCGAGAAGGCGGTCGAGCTTCACCGCCTCGGGATGCGATTGGCTCGTCCTACACGACCTCGCCAAACGATCCGAACGGCATGCGGAACCGATGCCGCTCGAGGATCGCCTTGGCCTGGTCGGCTTCCTCCACTGACATCGCGCTCCCGCACGGATCGCGAGCACGAACAGGCCAGGCGTGGTCACGAGCCGGCCCGAGCCGAGGCGAGCCAGCACCTCGCGGCGGAACCGCCGCTTCTCGTCGGAGGCGACCAGCCACCCACGCGACTCCGCGAGGGCCAAGCATGCCGCCTCGCCCTTGCCGACGATTTCGCGGAGCTCCGCGTAGCGCATCAACTCCGCCGGCGCGGTCATGGTCTCCCGACGCAGATGGCCCGCCGTGATTGCCGCCTCGAGCGCCTCCCGCTGCACGGGATCGACGATCTCGCTCATTACGCCTTCCGGGACGACGAACTCGTAGGGCGGAAGAGCGCCGGGCAGGGCGAGGCGACCCGCATGGATCAGGTTGATGATGATGTTGGCGTCGGTGACGACGATGCGCGTGGGAGCGCCGGCCGCCACGTGCTATCCGGCAGGGACCAGGATCTCTCCCTCCCCGTCGAGATCCTCCAACCCCGTTTCGCGGAGCAGTCGCGCCACCTCCTCC
>JBGPXN010000089.1:0-17873 GCA_041492755.1 Methylomirabilia bacterium
GTGGCGGGGGTGGGAATACTGGGGGGGGCGCGCGGGTTGCGGAGTTCTTCTCTGAGTACATGGGGGGCCCCGATAGGGCCCCCCATACCCCCCATCGCTCGGACGCGCCCCGGGAAACCCGGGGCGCGCCTCGACATTCCCACGGCTCCGCAGCGCCGCGGCGGAGCCGTGGCGCTCCTCGAATTGCCTCACACCCTCTGAACCGGCGCAGAGTCGTGACGTCACGCGGCCGGCGCGGGCTCACGCGGCCTGGCGCAAGAGGAGGACGGCCGTGGGCGTCATCGACTTGACGATTCCGCTGGGCCCCGGAGTGGGCCACCCGATGTTCCGCCCGTTCCAGGTGGCGCCGTTTCACGTGCACGAGATCCACCGGCGCTCCAACGCGGACATCGCGATGGCCATCCACACCGCCACCCACATCGACGCGCCGTATCACTTCTTCCCGGACGGCGTGACCATCGACCGCGTCCCGCTCGATCGGCTCGTGGGCGAGGGCGTCCTCTTCCGGCTGGAATCGATCGCCGAGCCGCGCCATCGCTTCACCGTGGCCGAGCTGGAGCAGGCCGCCCGCGGTGTGTCCGTGCGGGACCGGATCGCGGTGCTGGCCACCGGCTGGTCGAACCGGGCCTTCGCCGAGCCCGCGCGCTACTTCGGCGAAGGCCCGACGCTGTCCCCGGAAGCGGCGCAATGGCTGGTCGACAGTGGCGCCAGGGCGGTCGTGCTCGACTGCGGCACCGATGCCCACGAGCCGGTGCCCGTGCCCGACCAGGCTATGCCCGTGCACCATATTCTCCTGAAGCACGGTCTTCCCATCGTCGAGAACTGCATCGACACCGTGAAGATCCCCGACGGCCCTTTCGCCATCTACGCCCTGCCCCTCAAGATCCACGCCGAGTCCGGCGCGCCCGCGCGCGTGATCGCCCAGCCGCTGGGCTGACGCTGGATTCAACCGGAGGTCTCGTAACATGACCGTCGATCTCGTGATCCGGAACGGCCGCGTGGTGACACCCGGCGGGGTAATGGCCGGTGGTGTCGCCGTCGACGGCGAGACCATCGTGGCGATCGGCGCGGACGCCACCTTGCCCGCGGGCCGGCGTGTCGTCGACGCGCGCGGGCAGTACGTGCTTCCCGGGCTGATCGACGCCCATGTCCACATGGCGAGCGAGGAGGACGCGTCGATCGCGGAGGGGCTCGCCCAGAACATGCCGGGCGAGACGGACGGCGCGCTCCACGGCGGCGTCACGAGCTTCGGCCACTTCGTCTGGCAGCGGAACGAGCCGCTCGTGCCGAACGTGCAGACCACGATCCGCGAGGGCAACCGCTGGTCGCACGTCGACTTTTTCATGCACGCCATCATGAGCACGGAGGCGCACTTCGCCGAGCAGCCGGAGGTCTACGGGCTCGGGGTGACGTCGTTCAAGCACTTCTTCAACGCCTACAAGCCGCGGCCCGGCGAGGGGCTCGCGTGGCTCGGCGGGCCCTCCGACAGCGGGATGCTCTTCCGCTCCTTGCGGTTCTGCGCGCGCCAGGGGCAGCCGGCGATCGTTATCGTCCACTGCGAGGACATCGACCTCATCGCGGTGCTGGAAGACGAGCTGCGCGCGGCGGGCCGGAACGACCTCGCGGCCTGGAGCGACGCGCGGCCGAACGTCGCCGAGGCGACGCGCGTGCACACGGCGCTCGAGCTTGCCAAGGCAGCGGGGGCGCCGCTCTATGTCGCGCATCTCTCGACTGCGGAAGCGGCGGACCTCGTTGCCGCCGCGCGGCGGGACGGCTGGCCGGTGTGGGCAGAGGTGACGCCGCATCACCTCACGCACACGGGTGACATGGAGGCCGAGCTCGGCGCCTGGGGAAAAGTGAACCCGCCGCTCCGCGCGCGCCGCGACTGCGATCGGCTCTGGCGCGCCTTCCACGACGGCGGCGTCACCTGCCTGGGCTCGGATCACGGGACGGGCGGCCGCACGCGGACGAAGAAGCAGGGTGGGGGACCCAAGCACGGCAACATCTGGTGCGCGCGCTCGGGCAACCGCGGGGGGCTCGAGCACTTCCTGCCCGTCATGATGACGTTCGGCGTGAACGCCGGACGGATCTCGATCGAGGACCTCGCGCGCGTGGGGGCGACGAACGCGGCGAAGGTGTTCGGGCTCTACCCGAAGAAGGGCGCGCTGCTCCCCGGCGCCGACGCGGACATCGTGCTCGTCGATCCGGAGCGCGAGGCGCGCGTGGACGAGCGGTTCTATCACTGCCTGTGCGAGGTGAGCGTGTACGACGGCTGGACGTTCAAGGGGATGGCGACGACGACGATCGTTCGAGGACGGGTGATGATGGAGGGCGGTGAGACGGTGGGGAAGCCGGGCTGGGGCCGGTACGTCCCGCGCGGGCCAGCGGCCCGGGGACGCGCCCGATGAGCGTGGAGTTCGGCATCAACTTCATGCCCACCGCGCCGGCGCGCGAGGTGGCGGAGTGGGCACGGGGAGTCGAGCGTCACGGCTACGCGATCCTCGGCATCTCGGACTCGCAGTCGATCTGCCGCGACGTGTACGTGACGCTCGGGCTCTGCGCGGCGGCGACGGAGCGCATCCGGCTCGGCTCGCGGGTGATCACCCCCGTGACGCGCCACCCGGCGGTCGCGGCGTCGGCGGCTGCGACGCTCGAGGAGATCGCGCCCGGCCGCACGATGGTGGCCATCGGCAGTGGCGACAGCGCGGCGTACAACCTGGGCCTCAAGCCCGTGTCGCTGGCCGAGCTGCGCGCGTACGCGCTGGCGATCCGCGAGCTACTCACCACCGGCCGGACCGACTACCACGGCGCCACTGCGCGCTTCACATGGTCGCGCGCGCGCGTTCCGCTGTTCCTGGCGGCCTCGGGCCCGAAGACCTTGCGGCTCGCCGGCCAGATTGCCGACGGGGTCGTCGTGAGGACCGGGATCCTGCCCGAGATCGTTCGCGAGTCGATCGCCCAGGTTCGCCAGGGCGCCATCGAGGCGGGACGCGATCCCGACGCGGTCGAGATGTGGTGGTGGCCCGACGCGAACATCGCGGCGAGCCGGCGCGAGGCCGTCGGCGAGATCAGGATGTCGCTGGCCTCCGCCGGCAACCACCTCACGCGCTTCACGAGCGAGGGCAAGCACATTCCTCCGGAGCTGCTCGGCAAGGTGAAGGCGCTCGGCGAGCGCTACACGTTCGCCGATCACGTCGCGCCCGGGAGCGGCAACGGCCGGCTCATCGAGGAGCTGGGGCTGGTGGACTACCTCGCCGACCGCTTCGCGTTCGCCGGCACCGCCGCGGAGTGCATCAAGAAGATCGAGCGCGCCGTGGACGCCGGGGCACGGAGGTTCTGGATCAGCATCCACTTCGACGACAAGTTCCGGTTCATGAAAGACTGGGCCGAGCAGGTGATGCCGGCCTTTCGCTGAGTGGGGTCCCCGATATGGCCCCCAAGCTGTTCAAGCGAGGGGGGCTACGCCCCCCTCGGACTCCCCCGGCAACGCTCGGAGCCGTCCCGGGAAACCCGGGACGGCCCTCGATGACGCGTTCACGGACTCTGATGATTGACCGCCTGGAGGACGCATCGATGGTGAGGATCGCGGGCGTGCAGTTCAGCGGCAACGTCGACCGGGAGATCAACGTCCGCACGGCGATCCGGATGGTGCGCGAGGCCGCCGGTCGCGGGGCGCAAATCATCTGCCTGCCCGAGCTGTTCAACACCATGTACTTCTGCGTGGAGCGGCGACGGGAATACTTCGACTGGGCCGAGCCCATCCCGGGTCCGACGACCGACCGCATGGGCGCGGTCGCGCGGGAGACCGGCGCGGTCGTGATCGCGCCCGTGTTCGAGCGGGCGCCGGACGGGCGCTACTTCAACGCCGCGGCCGTCCTCGGCCTCGACGGCGGCGTCATCGGCAAGTACCGCAAGTCGAGCATCCCCTTCATGGACGTGGCGAAGAGTGCCGAGCCGCGCGGCGACGAGAAGTTCTACTTCGCGCCCGGCGACCTGGGCTTCCCGACGTTCCCGACGCCGTTCGGGCGCATCGGCATCCTGATCTGCTACGACCGCCACTTCCCGGAGGCGGCCCGGGTGCTGGGGCTCGGCGGCGCCGAGATCATGTTCGTGCCCACCAACACGACGGGCATGGCCCGGTACCTCTGGGACGTCGAGCTGCGGGCCCACGCGATCGCCAACATCTTCTACGTGTGCGGCGTCAACAAGGTGGGCGTGGACGTGGGCGGCTCGACGCGCAACCACCACGGCGACAGCATGATCATCTCGCCGCGCGGCGCGATCCTCGCCCAGGCGTCCGACAGCAAGGACGACATCGCGATCGCGGACGTGGACCTGTCGCTGCTCCCTCAGATCCGCGAGCTCTGGGGGTACTACCGGGACCGGCGTCCGGACAAGTACGGGCCGGTGGTCGAACGGCCCGCGGGCACCATCCACCCGGTTGCAGCGCTCGAGCCGGTGGCCGCCGCCGGCTAACCCGAACGTTGGACCGTCTGTGCCCGAGATTCGCGGCGCCTGCACGGGACATGGGAAGACGTTGATGATCTTCCGCACGGCCGCGCTCGTCGCGACGCTCGTGCTCGTGCTCGTGATCATCCCGTTTGCCGCCGGCGCCCAGCCGGGTGAGAGGATGCCCCGGATCGGCATCCTCAGCCCCGCCCCCGCGGCGGCCGTTGCGGGACCGCCGTTCGACGCTTTCCGCGAGGCGCTACGCGAACTCGGCTACGTCGAGGGTAGGAATATCGCCCTCGAGTTTCGGTTTTCGGACGGTAACCGTGAGCTGCTGCCGAAGCTTGCCGTCGATCTCGTTCGTCTCCCGGTCGACGTCATCGTCACCGACGGCGGGGATCTCACGGCCCGCGCCGCCTTGAGTGCCAGCACAAGGATCCAGATCGTGATGGAGACGGCGAGCGATCCGGTCGCGAGCGGTCTCGTGGCCAGCCTCGCCCGGCCCGGTGGGAACATTAGCGGATTTACGCTCCCGTACGTGGAGATCGCCGGAAAGCGGCTGCAACTGCTCAAGGAAATCGTCCCGGCCGTCACCCGCGTTGCGGTGCTCTGGGAGCGGGATCAGGGAGCGCTGCAGTTCCGGGCTGTGGAGACGGCCGCACGGTCGCTCGGACTTCAGATCGAGTCCCTTCCGGTCCGAGGCTCCAATGATCTCGATACCGCCTTCGAGACTGCCATCCGCCATCGCGCAGGCGCGATCCTACAGTTGTCTTCGCGGATGTTGCACGACAATCGGAAGGCGATCTCGCAACGTGCGCTCAAGCACCGCCTCCCCGGAATGTTCGAGCTGGGCTTCGTCGACACCGGCGCGCTCGCATGCTACGGAGTCAGCGTTTCGGACAACTTCCGGCGGGCCGCGGTCTACGTGGACAAGATCCTCAAGGGAGCCCGCGCCGGCGATTTGCCGGTCGAGGCGCCCTCGAAGTACCAGCTGGTGATCAACTCGAGGACCGTCCGGGCGCTCGGTCTCACTATCCCGCCCTCGGTGCTGCTGCAGGCGACGAAGATCCTCGAGTGATGCCTGCCCCACAGATGTTCTAGTCCAAGATGACCCGGCCGCGCTCGGCGACGACGCGGCCGTCGTGGATGACGAACCGGCGCGGGGGCTGGGTGCGGTACGCCTCCTGCACCGACGGGGCCTCGACGACGACGAGGTCGGCGCGCCGTCCCACCTCCAGGCCGTAGTCCGGTAGCCGCATCAGACGCGCGCCGTTGACGGTCGCCATGTCGTAGAGCGTCTCGATGTCGGTGCGCGTCGAGAACTGGGCGGCGTAGGCGAGCAGGAAGCCGACTTGCAGCGGGTCACCGGTGCCGAACACAGGGATGAACCCGTCCTTGATGACGTCCTGCCCGTAGGCCACGTTCACACCGGCGGCCAGGAGCTCCTTCACGCGCGTGATACCACGACGCCGCGGTTCCTTGTCGCGGATTCCGCCGCGCATGAGCTTGCCCGGCAGCGTGACCACGCTCATCCGGGCCCGGGCGACGAGCCCGATCACACGGGCCGCGTAGGTATCGTCGTAGGCGGCGAGCGCGGTGACGTGGTCGGCGGCGACGCGGCCGGTCCAGCCCTCGCGGAGCGCCTTGACGGCATAGTAATGGAGCGTGGTCGCGCCGGGGTCGTCGGTCTCGTCGACGTGCATCTGGATGTCGCGGTCGAAGCGGCGGGCGAGGTCGAAGACGAAGTCGGTGTGGCGCCGGGCGTCCTCGTCGATCCGCTCCGCGAACGGCATGCCGCCCACGACGTCGGCGCCTCGCTCCATCGCCTGGGTCATGAGCGCGTCCGTGCCCGGGTCGCAGAGGATGCCCTCCTGGGGAAAGGCGATCAACTCGATGTGGGCGAGGCGCCGGCAGCGCGCGCGCGCGGCCAGCACGCCCTCGAGCGCGACGAGCCCCGCGATGGTGTCGACGTCGACGTAGGAGCGGACGAAGGTCACGCCGTGGCCGACGAGCCAGTGGACGACCTCCGTCGCGCGGGCGGCGACGTCCTCCACCGTGTAGCCGCGCTTGACCTCGCGCATGATCGCGATCGACTCCTCGAAGGTGTTCGTCCGGCTCTCGCGCGCGCGGTCGGCGGTCAGCGCCTTGTCGAGATGGATGTGCGGCTCGACGAAGGACGGCGTGGTGAGACAGCCGGTGGCGTCGATCTCGCGGGTGCCGCGCTCGTGAAGCTGCGGCTCGATGCGCTCGATACGGCCACCGGCGATGCCGATGTCGACGGGCTCGGCCCGGTGGCGGAGCCGCGCGCTGCGGACGATCAGGTCCACGAGATCACCGCCGCGTTTGGGGCGAGTTCACTGCCGCGTTTGTGGGTTGAGGAGCGGGTAGAGCAGATCCACGACCACGTTGATGACCACGTAGGCGACCGTCGTCACCAGCGTGAAGGCCATGATCACCGGATAGTCCTGGGTCTCCACCGCCGCGACCGCGTAGAGGCCGAGCCCGGGCCACGAGAAGATCGTCTCCGTGACCACGACGCCGCCGATGAGCTGGCCGAGCTGGATGCCGACCACGGTGAGGATCGGAACCGACGCGTTCCGGAGCGCGTGCTTGAGCACGACGCGCGACTCGGACACGCCCTTGGCGCGCGCCGTCCGGAGGTAGTCCTCGTGGAGGATGTCGAGCATCGCCGCCCGCGTGACGCGCGTGATCATCGCGAGCGAGATCACCGACAGGATCGAGGCGGGCAGGATGATGTGCCGGAGTGCGTCGCCAAAGCGCGGCAGGTCCCGGGCCAGCAGGGCGTCGACGAGGTACATGCCGGTGACCGCCGGGGGCGGTACGACGCTCACGGCAAGGCGGCCGCCCGCCGGGAGCAGGTCGAGCAGCCGGTAGAAGACGAGCACCGCCATGAGACCGAGCCAGAAGATCGGCATCGAGCCGAGGAAGACCGAGCCCGGCGTGATGAGCCGGTCGACCCACCGACCGGCGCGGACGGCGGAGAGGACGCCGAGCGGGATGCCGATCAGCGCGCTGATCGCGATGGCCGCCAGCGCCAGCTCGACCGAGGCCGGCCAGAACTTCCGGATGTCCTCGATCACCGGCTTGCCGTTGACCATCGAGCGGCCGAAGTCGCCCTGGAGCGCGTTGCGCATATAAAGGAGATAGCGGACCCAGGTCGGACGGTCCAGGCCGAGCCGCTCCCGGGCGTGGGCGATCATCTCGGGCGTGGCATCCCCGCCGCCGGCGGCAACGAAGGCGGGATCGCCGGGCAGCTTCTGCGTCAGCAGGAAGACGGCGAGCGAGATGGCCGCCAGGAGGACGGCCAGGAGCGGCAGGCGCCGCAGCACCAGGCTCACGCTGCGGCCCGGCGCGGCTCCGTGAGCCGCGGGTCACGTCCGGACATAGATCTTGCTCGCCGGGTCCAGCATGTCGCGCACGCGCTCGCCCAGGATGTTGAACGCCAGCACCACGACGAAGATGGCCAGGCCCGGGAACGTCGCGTACCACGGGTAATCGAGCAGGTACTTGCGGCCGATCGTCACCATCGCGCCCCACTCCGGCGTGGGCGGCTGCGCGCCGACGCCGAGGAAGGAGAGCGCGGCCAGCAGGAGGATGGCGAGGCTCACGTCGATCGTGGCCTTGACGATCACCGGCGAGAAGCAGTTCGGCAGGAGATGCCGCAGCAGGATCCATCCGGCCCGGTGGCCGAGCGCGCGCGAGGCAAGAATGAACTCGCGCTCCTTGTAGACGAGCACCTGGGCGCGCATGAGCCGCGCGTACTGGGCCCACCAGGTGACGGCCAGGGCCAGCACGCAGTAGACGAGGCCGCGCCCCATCACCGACGTGATCGCGAGCGCCCAGATGATCTGCGGGAACGCCAGGAAGAACTCGGTCACGCGCATCCCGATCTCGTCCGTCCGCCGGCCGCCGTAGCCGATCACGAGCCCGGCGGCGGAGCCCGCCGCGAGCGACAGGCCGATCAGCGCCACCGCCGCCGTGAGCGTCGGGCGCGCGCCGTAGACGACGCGGGCCCAGAGGTCGCGGCCGTTCTCGTCGGTGCCGAGCGGGTGGGCGAGGCTCGGCGGCTTGAGGCGCTCGAGGAAGACGATGGCGTTGGGGTCGCGGCCGGTGAAGAGCTGCGGCACCAGCGTCATCAGGGCGGCGATCCCGAGGACGGCGGCGGCGCCGACCACGAACGGGCCGCCGCGGAGAAGACGGGGCAGGCGCATCAGGGTCGAGAGGCGCGGAGGCGCCCCGAACACCAGGGCGCCCCCGCGCCCGAGATCAGCGCTCCCGGTACATGTCGTAGTAGCGAAACGACACGCGGTCGCCGAGGTAGACGAAGCCCTTCACGTCCTTGCGCGCCACGAACTTGTCGATGATGGCGCCGTTGACGATCAGGGCCGCGTCACGCCAGACGATCTCCGCGGCCTGCCGCTCCAGCTTGATCTCGCGCTCGCGGTCGGGCGTCACCATCGCCTCGTTGATGAGCTTGTCGTACTCCGGGTTTGCATAGTAGGTGAAGTTCCGCCCACCCTTCTGGGGACTGCCCTCCGAGTGGTACATGTTGAACAGGAAGTCGAGCGCGGTCGGGATGAACATGGGCCGGAAGTATCCGAACAGGTGGATCGCCGTGTCGGGGCTCTTGTCCCGTCCCCAGTCGGTCGCCCGCTTGACCAGCGCCGGCCACGTGTCGTCGAAGAACTCCACCTTGACGTTCAGCTTGTTCAGCTCCGCCTGGAGAATTTCGAAGATCGCCCGCTTGTCCACGTCGCCCTTCTGGGACTGGAAGCGGAGCGTGAAGCCGCCGTTGGGATAGCCGGCGTCAGCGAGAAGCTTCTTGGCGCGGTCGGGATTGTACGGATACGGGTTCTCCAGCTTCCAGTCCTTGCCGAGGATCGGGGTGAAGAGCGGCCCCGGGTTCGCGGCGTGCCCGGTAATCGTGTTGAAGGCCTCCTGGTTCCACATGTGGTGGAGCGCCTGGCGGACGCGGGGATCCTTGGTCGGCGCCACGTTGGTGTTGAGGTAGGTCACCATCAGGCTCGTGCCGTGCTTCTCGTAGACGGTCAGGGCGGGATTGCGCTTGAGCGCCGGCAACGAGTCCTTCGTGATGTTCTCGGCCCAGTCCAGCTCGCCCTTCTCGACCATGAGTCGCTGCGTCTCCGGCTCGTAGATGTGGCGCAGGTTGATGGTCGTGAACCTGTTGGCCGGCCAGCCGCGCCAGTAGTGGGGGTTCTTCTTGCCCACGTGGATGATGTTGGCCTCCCACCGATCGAGGACGTACGGGCCCGTCCCCGCCGTGTGCTCGCGGAGCCAGCCCTGGGCCTGGTCGCCCTTGTCGTTGTCCTTGAGCGCCTTGGGGCTGACGACAAGGAGGAACCGGAGCCCGGGCAGGAACATGTTGTTCGGCTGCTCGAGGTGGAAGACGACCGTGCTCGGCGACGGCGTCTCGACCTTGACGATGGGCTTGGCGTAAAGATACGCGGTCTTCTTGAGCGCCTGGGCGCGCTCGACCGAGAGCTTCACGGCGGTGGCGTCGAACGGCGTGCCGTCGCTGAACTTGACCCCCTCGCGCAGCCGGAAGGTGTAGCTCTTGCCGTCCTTCGATCCCGACCACGAGGTGGCGAGGACGGGACGCAGCGTCGCGATGTCGTCGCTGAGGTCGAGCAGCGACTCGTAGAAGTTGTTGCCCGTCCACCAGAGCGTGTCGAGCGCGCCCGCGTGCGGGTCGTAGGAGCCGAGCTGGGTGTACTTGCCGACGTTGAGCACGTTTTCCTGCTGTGCTCCTGCCGGCCCTGGACCGCCGACAGCGAGGATGATCGCCGCGACGGCCACGGCCAGGGTGATGATTCGGGGGATCGGCATTCTCGTCATGACTCTCTTCCTCCTTGGAAGTGCGGGATGATCTCGCGGCCGTAAGCCTCGATGGTCGAGAAGTGGTACTCCGGCTCGACGATGCCGATGTAGAGACAGACGTGGGTGACGCCGGCCGTCTCGAGCCGCGTGATCTTGTCGCGCACCTGCTCGGTCGTGCCGATCAGGGTCAGCCGATCGGCCATCTCGTCCGTGACCGTTCTCGTGTGCGGCGCGTCGGGCTGGCCGTGCTTGAGATAGTCGTAGTCGGCGACGCGCTCCATGCCCTCGACCAGATCCGCCGGCAGCTCGGACGGCTTGTAGCGGCGGAGCAGGTCCTTGACATGGTTGGAGACCGTCGCCGGGAAGCCCCGGACGCGCGAGAGCGCCCGCTCCCGGTCGGCGGAGAGATACGTCGGCGCCGCGGCGACGACCTGGAAGCCGTCGAGGCGGCGTCCGGCGCCCTCGGCCCCCCGGCGCGCATGGCCGAGGGCCCACTTAACGACGCTCGGCGATGCGAGCTGGAGGATCAGGCCGTCGGCCTCCGCGCCGGCCAGCTCGAGCACTCTCGGTCCGTAGGCGGCGAGCAGCACGGGTACCGTGCTCGTCATCCATGGGAGGCGGATCGTCGTCCCGTTCACCTCGGCGGCCTCGCCGCGACAGAGCCGGCGCATCACCCGGAGCGCATCGCGGAACTCGCCGAGCTTCATGGGCGGCAGCCCGAGCGTGCGCACGGCGCTGTCGCCGCGGCCGACGCCGAGCACCGCGCGCCCGTCGAAGAGCTGGGCGAGGGTGGCGAGCGAGCTGGCGACCACGGTGGGATGCCGGGTCACTGGATTGGAGACGAGCGGGCCCACCCGCATGCGGCTCGTCGACAGCGCGGCGGCCGTGAGGTACGGGCCGACCTCGTGCCAGATCAGGTGCGAGTCGCCGAACCAGATGTGGTCGAAGCCCACGTCCTCCGCCGCCTTCATGCACGCGATCATGTGCGACAGCGGGAAGTGCCCGGGCCGGAACATGAGGCCGAAGCTGAGGATGGAGCCTCCTACGCGGGGCGCGGCAAGTACCGGCCGCCCGGCCGCTCGGCGACGATCTCGCCCTTTTCGTAGACGACCTGGCCCCCGACGATGGTCGTGTCCGCCCATCCGCGGGCGGTGTAGCCCTCGTAGGGGCTGAAATCGACGACGGAGTTCAGCGCTCTGAGGTCGACCTTCACCTCGCGGTCGAGGTCGACGATGACGAGGTCGGCGTCGGAGCCGGCCTCGAGCGCGCCCTTCCTGGGATAGAGCCCGAACAGGCGCGCGGCATTGTAGGAGGTGAGCTCGACCACGCGCTGGATGGACAGTCGTCCGTGCCGGACGCCCTCGGTCAGCAGCACGGGCAGGATCATCGCGCTGCCGCCGGTGATTCCGGCGCGCGCCGACCAGAGATCGGTGCCCTTGACGGCCCGCGTGAACGGGCAATGATCCGAGCCCAAGACGTCGACCGTGCCGTCCGTGAGGCGCTGCCAGAGCGCCTCGACGTGCGCGGCGCTCCGGAGCGGCGGGTTGACCTTGCCCTGGACGCCGCGGTCCATGTCCTTCTCGAAGGCGAGATAGTGCGGGCACGTCTCGGTGGCCACGCGGCCGGGTCCCCACGCCTTCTGCCGGAGGAACTCGGAGCCCAGCCCCACGCCCATGTGGGGAATCAGGAGCTGGACGCCGGCCGCCTCCGCGAACGCGATCATGCGCCGGATCGCCTCGAGCTCGCCGAAGACGGGGCGCGCGTCCGACCACGCCGTGGTGTCCTGCCGGCCGCTGTCGATGAACGGTTTCTGATGGAGCTCGATCAGCTCCATGTTCTCGCAGTGCACGATCGCGATGCCGCGGGGGATCTTCGCGACTTGCTGGAAGACCGCGAAGATCTGGTCGTCGCCCATGCCTTGAATGCCGCTCGGCGAGATCTCGCGCCCCTTGTAGGCCATGAACGTCTTGAAGGAGCCGATGCCGAACTCGCTGGCCAGGCGCGGGATCTCCGCGATCTGCGCCTCGCGGATGATGATGGCATGAAACACCATGTCCACGAGGCTTCCGGCCCCGACCGCCGCCTGCATTTCCGGCAGCACGTCGACGTACGAGCCGCGCGTGATGACGAAGGGGAGCAGGGTGGTCACGCCGCCGGTGACGGCGTGGCGGCTCTCGCTCGCGCAGTCGGCCGCGAACGACTGCGCCGCGGTGCCGAGGTGCAGGTGGGTGTCGAGCAGGCCGGGCAGCACGTAGCGCCCGCCGGCATCGATCGTGCGCCGGGCCTGCACCGTCTCACCCGGCCGCACGACGGCGACGATGACGCCGTCCCGCACCGCCAGCCCGCAGTCGAGGATCCCATCGGGCTTGACGACCCGGCAGCCCTCGACGAACAGATCGGCGTTCACCACGTGAATCGCGTCCTCAGAGCCCGTGAACGAATTGCGGAGTCGAGGAGCGCCGCGGCTGTCGAGACGGGCCCGGGGTTCCCCCGGGACCGTCGAGCGCTTGGGGGTAAAGGGGGCCCTTCGGGGCCCCCTTTCCAATCAAACCGGCCATGTCGGGGCCCCCACTCAGAGGATCTCGCCGTACGCGTCCGGACGGCGAAACTTGAAGAAGCCCCAGAGCTCGCGGACGTCGTCGCAGACCTTCGGGTCGATGTCGGCGTAGAGGATCTCGTCCTGCTTGTCGCCGGCGCGGTCGATCACGGCGCCCTTCGGGTCGATGAAGAGCGCCGAGCCGAAATAGTGGCGGTCCGCCGGGCCGCCGACGTCCTTGCCCACCTTGTTGACGCCGCCGACGTAGAACATGTTGGCGATCGCGTGACCGCGCAGCTCGACCTCCCAGACGTCGCGGATCCAGTCGCGGTAGGTCGCGGTCGGCACCAGCACCAGGTGGGCGCCCTTGAGCCCGAGGATGCGGGCGGCCTCGGGAAAGTGGCGGTCGTAGCAGATGAGGATGCCGATCTTGACTCCGAAAGGCGTGTCGAAGACCGGGAAGCCCAGATTGCCGGGAGTGAAGAAGAAGCGCTCGTCGGCCGGCGTCTCGCCAGCTTTCACCGTCCGCAAGATTTGCGGGATGCTCGTCTTGCGGTAGCGCCCGATCAGGTCGCCGTCGGGGCCGATGACCACCGCGGTGTTGTAGAAGGTGCCGTTGTCGTTCTCGAAGAGCGGATAGACGATGACGGTCCCCGTCTCCCGGGCGACCTTGGCCAGGCGGTTGACGGAGGGACCGGGGATCGGCTCGGCGGTTTCGAACCACTTCTTGTCGTGGCCGAAGCAGAAGTAGATCGTCGTGCACAGCTCCGGGAAGCAGATGATCTTGGCCCCGTTGCCGGCCGCCTGGCGCGCGAGCCCCTCGGCCTTCTGGACGTTGATCTCCTTGGACTCGTGACCGCTGAACTGCGCGAGCGCTGCGCGAACCATCGAGATACCTCCTGAGCGACGATGCCGGGATTTAACATCGACTTCCCGGCAGGCGCAAGGTCTACGACGTGTTCAGCAACGCAGAAAGCCCCCGATGCGCGCGCTCGACGGCGGGGAGATCGGCCGTCGCCCAGCACGGCGCCTCCACGGCCAGGGGCACGGTGTCGGGCAACGCCGCCACCAGCTCCGCCAGCGGCAAGACGCCCTCGCCAGGCAGGAGCCGGCCCCTGCGGGCCTCGCGGATGAGCGTGGGCGTCTCGCCGGGACCGGGCATGTCCGGGCCGGCAGCGTAGATCTGGGCGTACCGGAAGAGGTACACCAGTCTCAGCGGCTCAATGCGATAGCTGCGCACACCTCAGTGCAGACCGTAGAGAAGGTATGGAGTAGAGGCCTGTCCAATCGTGGACGCCTACAGCTGAAACTCGTCCAGGTCACCCAACAGGGAGTCTCTCTCGTATCGTTCAATAAGCATTAGGCTATTTAGATGCTGCACTGTTGCTCGGAAGCTTGCGCCGAAATGTCGTGCCACGACCTTGACGCGCTGGTTTAGACGCCCTCTCGCCTGCTCGAACATTTCGGACACTTCGGGTTCTGGCATGAGGAACATGACGGCGAATGCGTTCGCGCGCTGTTCGAAACGAACGGGTGCCCAAGGACCGCTCGAAACGCCCACTGTACTCCCAAGCCGATCGTCGAAGACCAGATGACACAGCTCGTGAGCCATCGTTGCTGCACGAGACCATTGGCGTTGAGTTCGTGGTGACTTGGTGTTTATGAGAATAGTCGGTACAAGAGCTTCGTCGTGAAACGACACTGCGCGAATTGCAGGATCGGACAGTTCCAGCGAGCGCACGGAAATTCCGAGATCGTCTAGAACCTCATCGATGTCGATCGTCCCGTAGCCCAGATGCAGTTTATTGCGTAGACGCAATGCTAAGTCATGGCCATTCCTCCAGGCCTGATAAAACGGGCATGGTACCGGGTCCGTGAGATTGGCGAACTCCCGCTTTGTGTCGCCTCGAGCTCTATCGAACTCCAAGACGATGAGGATTACATCGTCTTCCCGCACGTGCGGGGAGGTGGATGCAAATACGAGAGTCGGCAGGCTTGAGGACTCAAATGGCCCGAGTTGCTCCTGGGGCCTGAGAGATGGAAGTCTGTCCGCTAGTCGCTTCGCGAGATCGAGAGCTTCGTCAGCGTTCCGTCTCAAATTCAACAGAAGCGCGTGTCGCAACCAGCGTCTCTCCGCATGTGGGACTCGAATTTGTTCGAGTTCGTCCTTCACCTGTATCAGTGCCGTGGTTGGTGTACGCTTCAGAAGTTCGTCCACCGTCGCACCAATAAGGCTAAGTGTGACAGCGGCAAAGTCCAACACCGGTACCAGCGCAACGCCGGTGCGCTCCAAGAATCGAAGCGGCAACTCCGCGGGATTCGATTCATTGTCCCAAGAGATCTCGATGTCGTCTCCGGCCCGACGAACCCAGATGTTGGGAAAGATCCCGCCTTCACGCGTCGAGGCAAGACAGTGCTGGGTAAAGAACTGCCACCACTCCGCGTGCCATCGCTCAGCTGCTTCGTTCTTTGCTGATGGTGGGGGGAACTCGATGCTGACCATCTGCGTCGCGGCAAAGGTCCCTAGCCGTGAGACCGACGGCAGACGTCCTTGATGGGCGATGACTTCCCAGTTCTGTACGAAAAACCGCAAGAGCGGCAAGAGGTACCATCGCGCTCCGCTCAGCGTTTCTCCGGTAGAATCTTTCGCTTCGCAGAGGTTGCGCCCTTCGACAAAAATCCGAAATTCACCCCAGGATTCGCTGACGTCCGGCGGCGCAAACCTGCCACCGTCGGGATCCTCAATGAGAGAGATCTCGATTGCGAAGCGGTCAGTGGATCCGACCAAGTGGCGCCATGTGACTGCCACGACTACCCTAGCCTCCAGTTCCGCTGCACATCGCTGCGGTAAATCTGCCCCTCCTTGATCCACTGTTGCCAGATCTGAGGGGGCACCTCGAGGAACCCGACTGGCCAGCCGTGGTACGTCTCATCATCGGTTTTCACAGCACAGTACCCACGCCCGTCATGGACGGCGTAACGCTTCGAAGAACCGTCTCTGGGATCGGGAACAGACCGCTCCAGCAACGCTTGCGCGGTCTCCTTGGGCATGTTCCCCGGGCACAATGTCCCTCGTCGCCCACGTTGCCATGGCTCCTTGTGCTTTGGACTTCCTTGATAGTTCACGGAGACCATAGCGTAACACCACTCGTCCCCTGGAGCTGGCCGGTGCCTCATCATCTGTCGAGGTTGTGAGGTTGTGGGGCCGCCCAGAACCATCATCCACCGTGCTCGCGACCTTGCGCGCACGGTCGTGAAGCCCTGACCAAGCGCCCTTGCCGGTACTCGCTGGCGCCGCGGCTTCGCGAGCTCTCGGTGGCCACCCTGCTGATCGTCGGCGAGCACGACGAGCCGTGCGTCAAGCGCACCATTTCATGGCCGACACGATCCCCTTGGCGCCCGCCACATCGTAATCCCCGGTGCCGGCCACCTCACCGACCTCAAGGCGCAGGACGTATTCAATCGCGCGGTCACGGCGTTGCGTTCCTCCGTCAGGCGGCGCGTTGCCCGACCCGCGCAGCGAAGCTGCGATCTCGTTCGCGGTCGGCCCGACCCGCACGCCGATAGCCGGCGGGTAGTCGCCGGCGTCGGCGTCAGGCCGCTTCCGACCTGCTCCGGCGGCGAGAGCCGGGCGGCGTGGTAGCCTCTATCGGCACACCGGGACGCGCCGGCGTCCGCCGTGGCGCGAGTTGCTCGCGCCACAGAGAGGATCGGGAGGTCACCCCATGGCCATCACGAGAGACGTGAAATCGCCGCGGCCGCTCGCACAGACCCGGCGCTGGGCGGAGCCAGGCTCGAAGTCGGCCGAGCTGTTCGCGCGCGCGCAAGGCGTCATGCCCGGCGGCAACACGCGCACGACGGTCTACATGGCGCCCTACCCGCCGTACGCCGCCTCCGGTGAGGGCTGCTGGATCACGGACGTCGAGGGGGAGCGGCGCCTGGACTGCCTCAACAACTACACCGCGCTGATTCACGGGCATGCCCACCCGGCAATCGTCGAGGCGGCCACGCGGCGCCTGGCCCAGGGCTCGTCGTTCCCGCTGCCCACGCCGGAGGAGATCGAGCTGGCCGTCCTCCTCTGCGAGCGGCTGGCGTCGGCCGAGCGCGTGCGCTTCACCAACTCGGGCAGCGAGGCGGTGATGATGGCGATCAAGGGCGCGCGCGCCTACACCGGGCGCCCGAAGATCGCCAAGTGCGAGGGCGCCTACCACGGCTCCTACGACTACGCCGAGGTGAGCCTCGGGTCGTCGCCGGACGACTGGGGGAGCCTCGCGGCGCCCGCCAGCACCGTGTACTCGCGCGGCACGCCGCCGTCGGTGCTCGACGACGTTGTCGTGCTGCCCTTCAACTACGCTGAGCATGCGGTGGCGCGGATCGAGCGCGAGGCCAAGCACCTGGCCGCCGTCGTCGTCGACCCGGTGCCGAACCGCGTGGGCCTGATGCCGGCCCGCCGGGAGTTTCTCCAGGCGCTGCGCGAGGTGACGCAGGCCCACGGGATCGTCCTGATCTTCGACGAGGTGATCTCGTTCCGCGTGGGCTATCACGGCGCGCAGGGCGCGTTCGGGATCACGCCCGACATGACGACGCTCGGCAAGATCATCGGCGGCGGGTTCCCGGTCGGCGCGGTCGTCGGGCGCGCCGAGGTCATGGCCGTCTTCGATCCCACGAAGGGGCCGCCGCCCGCGCCGCACGGCGGGACGTTCAACGCCAACCCCGTCACCATGGCCGCCGGTCTCGCCGCGATGCGGCTCCTCACCAAGGACGCCTACGGGCGGCTCGACGACCTCGGCGCCAAGCTCCGCGCGAGCCTCGACGAGTGCTTCAAGCGCGCGGGCGTGCCCGGCCGTGCCACCGGCATGGGGTCACTCTTCCGCCTGCACGCGGTAGATCGCGAGCTCCGCGACTACCGGAGCGCGCGGACGACGCCCGAGGAGTCCGCGCGCCTCGTGCGTATCGTGCGCCGTCTCATGGAGCACGGCGTGCTCGTGTCGGTGACCGGCCTCGGCTGCCTCTCCACGCCGATGGGGGA
>JBGPXN010000119.1:0-13485 GCA_041492755.1 Methylomirabilia bacterium
CTGAGTGTCCCGCTTCTTCACGAACTTGATCGCGGCGTTGTCGATGTTGATGGAGCATAGCGAGCCGCACATCGAGCACACGTTGGAGCCCGAGGCCTCGCTCTCTTCCTTGTAACGGCGCGCCTTGTCCGGGTCCATCGCCATCGCGTACATGCCTTCCCAGTTGAGCGCCTTGCGATAGCGCGACATCTGATCGTTCCAGACCTTCGCGCCGCGCACGCCCTTGACCAAATCGCCCGAATGCGCCGCGATGCGGGTGGCGATGACGCCGTCGCGGACATCATCGATATCAGGCAGCCGCAAATGCTCGGCCGGCGTGACATAGCAGAGGAAGTCGGTGCCGTTGGCCGCGGCAATCGCGCCGCCGATGGCGCCGGTGATGTGGTCGTAGCCGGGCGCGACGTCGGCCGTGAGGGGTCCCAGCACGTAGAGCGGAGCGCCGTCGCAGACGCTCTTCTGCAGGTGAACCGCGGCCGCGATCTTGTCGATCGGCACGTGGCCCGGCCCCTCGATCATGACCTGCACGTCGCGCTCCCAGGCGATCTTCGTGAGCTCGCCGAGCGTGTCGAGCTCGGCGAACTGCGCGGCATCGTTCGCATCAGCGGTACAACCGGGTCGGAGGCCGTCGCCGAGCGAGAATGCAACATCATAAACGGCCATGATCTCGCAGATCTCGCGGAAGCGCGTGTAGAGGAAGCTCTCCTGATGATGGGACAGACACCACTTCGCCATGATCGAGCCGCCGCGCGAGACGATGCCGGTGACGCGGCTGGCGGTGAGGGGAACGTACCGGAGCAGCACGCCGGCGTGGATGGTGAAGTAGTCCACCCCCTGCTCGGCCTGCTCGATGAGCGTGTCGCGGTAGAGCTCCCAGGTGAGGTCTTCCGCCTGGCCGCCGACCTTCTCCAGCGCCTGGTAGATCGGCACGGTGCCGATGGGCACCGGCGAGTTGCGCAGGATCCACTCCCGCGTCTCGTGGATGTTCTTCCCGGTCGACAGGTCCATCACGGTGTCGGCGCCCCAGCGGGTGGACCACGTCATCTTCTCGACCTCTTCCTCGATGGAGGAGGCGACCGCTGAGTTCCCGATGTTGGCGTTGATCTTCACCAGGAAGCGGCGGCCGATGATCATCGGCTCCGTCTCCGGATGGTTCACGTTCGACGGGATGATGGCCCGCCCGCGCGCGACCTCGTCGCGCACGACCGACGGCTCCACGCCCTCCCGGAGCGCGATGAACTCCATCTCGGGCGTGATTTCGCCGCGCCGCGCGTAGTGCATCTGGGTCACGCAGCGTCCCGGCCGCGCGCGCAACGGCCGACGCACGCTCGCGAACCGGACGCCGCCGAGCGCAGGATCGTCGTCGCGGCGCCGACGGTACTCCGACGACGGACCGGGCAGCTCCTCCACGTCGGCGCGCCCGAGGATCCACGGAAGCCGGAGTGGTGGGAGCCCACGCTTGAGATCGAGGTCCGCGTGGGGATCGGTGTAGGGGCCGCTCGTGTCGTAGAGGCGCAGCGGCGCCTCGCCACCCGAGAGAAGGACTTCACGCGCGGGCACGCGCAGGTCGGGACGTGAGCCGGTGACGTAGATCTTTCTGGATGCGGGCATCGGAGCCTCCCTCCGCTGGTATTAACCAGGTCAGGTTCTGCGGTCGGCGGCGGCAGCCGCCCTCTCAGCCCGGTGCACCCCGAGCTCCCGCGGTGGACGAATCGTCCGCGGTTACACTACGCCGCGGGGTGGGGGTGGTCAAGCCATCGATCGCCAGCGCGCGCCGGGCGCGTGCGCCGTCAGGGTTCCGCCACGCCGATCCGGCAGAGTGCGCGGTGAGGCGATCCCGTCGAGCGCACGAATGCGAGCTGCGGCCTGGCGGCGGCGGTTGGCGATCCGGATTCATTGTGACCGGATATCTGCCCTCGCTGCGCCGTCGTAGCTGATCGCCGCCCGCGGGCGGGCGCTCACCCGCGTGCTATCATCGCGCTCACCTCGGAGGCGTCATGACGATCGGCTTCGTTCACCTCATGCCCTACTACCGCGTCCCCCCCGACCACTTCGAGACGCCCAATCTCATAGCCGCCGCGCTCGCGCGTCGGACCTCGCGCGCGGCCATCGTCCGGCACGAGTCACCGGCGCCGGTGGCCGCGGCCACCGCGGAGTTCCGCTGGTGAGCGCGGCCGGTCGTCCGCCGACGGACGGTGTGCTCGTGGCCGGGAGCGCCGTGGTCACCGGCGGCGGCTCGGGGCTTGGCCGCGCCATCGCGGAGGCGCTGGCCGCGCGCGGTGCCGCGGTCGCCGTCGTCGACGTGCGGCCCGACGGCGCGAAGGACACCGTCGGCGCGATCACCGGGGCCGGCGGGCGGGCCGTCGCGCTCGAAGCCGACGTCCGCGACTGGCCGGCGATCGACGCCGTCTTCGAGCGCGCTGCGCGCGAGCTGGGTCCGCTCGGTATCGTGGTGAACGCGGCGGGCATCCTGGACGGCTACGCGCCGATCGAGGAGATGACCGTTGCCCTGTGGGACACGGTGGTCGGCGTGAACCTCACGGGAACGTTCCTCTGCTGCAAGCGCGCGCTCGCCGATCTCGTGCCGCGCGGTGCCGGCCGGATCGTCAACATCGCCTCGGTCGCGGGACTCGTCGGCGCGGGCGGCGGACCCGCCTACGTCGCGTCGAAGCACGGGGTGGTCGGTCTCACGCGGGTGCTCGCCGTCGGATGCGCCGAGCGTGGGGTGACGATCAACGCCATCTGTCCGGGTCCGATTGCCACCGGGCTCCGGGCGAACTCGGCGCGGATCCTCGGTGCGGCGGCCCCCGCGGTGATGGGCGGCGTGGGCGCTGACGAGGCGGCAATCCGCCGAGTCACACCGGCCGGCCGCCGCGGCACGGTGGAGGAAGTCGCGGCCGCCGCCTGCTATCTGGCCAGTGAGGGCGCGGCGTACGTCACCGGACACACCCTGGTGATCGACGGAGGATGGACGGCGCGATGATCAAGAAGTTCTCGGTTCTGTACGTGGGACAGATCGATCTCGACAACGTCGGCCTCGCCGGCACGCCCGCCGACGAGCGCCGCTACTCCAACGACCGGCTCGTCGAACCGTTCTGGACGGCGCGCGACGTCGCCCAGACGATGGACGAGCTCGGCTACCACGCGCTGTGGACGGCCGAGCACCACTTCCAGCACGAGGGTTACGAAGTCTTTCCGAACCTCGTGCAGCTGTCGCTGTGGCTCGCCACGCAGACGCGACGGCTCAAGCTCGGGTGCGCGTTCAACGTCCTCCCCATGTGGCACCCGGTCCGACTCGCCGAGGACTACGCGATGGCCGACGTGGTCACCGGCGGGCGGGTGATCATGGGCGTCGGCCGCGGCTACCACACGCGTGAGGTCGAATCGTTCGGCGCGCCGCTGCTCGACGCCGCCGCCAACCGTGAGCTCTTCGAGGAGCAGGTCGAGGTCCTCCTCAAGTGTTTCAACGAGGAGACGTTTAGCCACCGCGGCAAGTACTACACGATCCCGCCCGACGTCGAATACCGCGGCTATCGCCTTCGCGACGTCACCTGCGTGCCGCGCCCGGTGAACCGGCCCGTCGAGATCTGGATGCCGATCGCCAGCGGCAAGACCATCGACTTCATGGGCAAGCACGATCTCAAGGCCATGGTGACCCTCAACGGCGAGACGCTGCTCGACCAGGTCGTGCGCCAGTATCGCGACGCCTGCGCCAGGCACGGACGCCAGAAGCAGCTCGGCGAGGACATCTGCTGGGGGGCCGGCGTCTTCCTCGCGGACACGGCCGAGGAAGGATATCGACGGCTCGAGCCGGCGCACGACGAGCGCTACAAGTGGTTCGCGCCCTTCGGCTTCGTGCGCTACGCGGACCCCGACGGCCGCGCGTGGGGCACGCCCGGCGCGCCCGCGCGGATCCCGAGCCTCAGGGACGGTATCGAGCAGAAGGCGTGGTTCGTGGGGCCACCAGCCCACGTCATCGAGGGGATCAAATCGATCGAGGCGAAGTATCCCGGGCTCGATCAGTTCATGATCCACTGGGCGGAAGGTCTTCCGCCGAAGGAGTTCAAGGAGCAGCTCCACTGGTTCGCCCGCGAGGTGATGCCCGCCTTCCGCCCCTGAAGGACCATACCCCCACCCCGTATTTTTGCGATGGACCCCCATCCCCCACGGATGGGGTTTTCCCTTTTGCGGCCCTCGTACATGTGGTAGTAATACCCCCGATACCGCCCGGGGGGCGGGGACCCACACCCACACGAGGAGGAGGGCACATGGCGAAGGCCAAGGCGAAGGGCAAGGCGTTCGGGGGCTACTCGATCAACTTCAAGGGCTGCTCGGACACGATGGAGTCCGTCTTCGGTGGGACCCCCATCGGCCCCTCGGACATGACCAAGAAGATCTGGGCCTACGTGAAGCGTAAGAAGATCGCCGGCAAGCGCTGATCGCCAGCGCCCCCAGAAAGGCTCGGCGGCCCGCGTTCGGCGGGCCGCTGCTTCTTAGAGCGGGAGCTGGTCCAGGCGAGTGATCACGAGGTCGGCGCGGAGTCCGAGCTCTTCTTCCGGCGCGTTCGCTCGGTTGCACCACGCGACCTGGTAGCCCGCTGATTTGGCGCCGGCGACGTCCCACGCATTGGAAGAGACGAACAGCAGGTTGCCGACCGGGACGCCGAGCTTGGTGGGGGCGAGCGCATAGACCGCGGGTGCTGGCTTGTAGATCTTCACCTCGTCCACCGAGATCACCGGGTTCAACCGGCCGTCCAATCCGCTCGAGGTGACGGCGGCCGCGAGCATCCGCGGCGCGCCGTTCGACAGCACGGCGCGAGGCCGGCCGTCCAGGCGCGCCAACGCGTCCTTCACTTCCGGAAACGTCGCGAGCGTCAGGTAGGCGTCGAGCACCCGGCGGAGCTGCGCTTCACCGGGGGTGAGCCCGAGTCGGCGCACCGCGTGCCGCAGCGCGGCCTCCGTGACCGCCCAGAAGTCCTCGTAGCGTGCCATGAGCGAGCGCAGCCACGTGTACTCGAGCTGCTTCTGTCGCCAGAGGACCGAGAGTGCGACGGGGTCCGCGGTGATCTCGCGCCCGGCCTCGACGACCGAGTGGACATCGAAGAGCGTGCCGTACGCGTCGAAGACGTAACCCCGGATGGGGGCCAGGACTCAGCTCCGGGAACCGTTCCTGCGGGCGCGCACCGGCTTCTTCGCCGGCGGGCGCGCGGGTTCGACGACCCGCTCGAGACCCGTTTCCACGAAGCCGAAATGCAGGAGGCGCTTTGCGTCGAGGTACGAGAGCGCGCGTGTCGGCGCGCCGAGGATGATCATCACGAACTGCTGGCCGTCGCGCCAGGCGGAGACGGAGAGATTGTAGCCGGCCTCCCGGGTGAACCCGGTCTTGAGCGCCTGCACGCCCCCCGGATCGTTGAAGAGCGGGATCCGGCGCGCGTAGACGCGGCCGCGATAGATGAACGTCTGACCGCCGAGCATGGTGCGCACCAGCGGATAGTCGTGCAGCAGGCGGGTGGTGAGCAGCGCCAGGTCGCGGGCGGTGCTGCGCTGGACGGGATCGGGAAGCCCGTGCGGGTTCGCGAAGCGCGTGCCGGTGAGCCCGAGCTCCACCGCCTTGGCGTTCATTCGCGCGACGAAGGTCTCTTCGTTCCCGCCGAGGTGCTCGGCGACGGCGGCGGCCGCGTCGTTGGCGGACGCGATGGCGACGCCCTCGAGCAGCGTCCGCAGCGGCACCTCCTCCCCCTCGCGCAGCCCCATGCGGTACCGTGGCGTGTGCGCCACGGCCCGCGTGATGGTCACGACGTCCTCCAGCGTGGCCCTGGCGGACTCGAGGTCTTCGAAGGCCAGATAGAGGGTCATGAGCTTCACCAGGCTCGCGGGCGCGTGTTCGTGGTCCGCGTCCTTGGCGTAGATGGTTCGCCCCTCGGCGTCGACGAGGAGCACGCGCTCGGCGTGCAGCAACGGGTTGCGGGCGGGCTCCGCGGAGACGGGCGTGGCGACGAGGGCGAGGGCGGCGACGAGCAGCGCGACGATGCGGGTAACGGCCACCAACGTCATTCTAGTCGGCGGCCAAATCGGCCAGCAAGGGAAACCGTCAGCGGACGGCTTGCCTCAGTTCTTTCGATGGCTTGAAGCGCGGCAAGCGCCCGGCCACGGTGACAGTCTTGCCGGTCTTGGGGTTGCGCATCGTGCGGGGCCGGCGGCGCACGACCGAGAAGGTGCCGAAGCCCACCAGGGTGACGGCGTCACCGCGCTTCAGCGAGGTCCGGATCGCGCCCAGCATGCCGCGCATCGCGCGCTCGGCTCCGGCCTTCGGCCATCCCGCCGCCCGCGCCATTCGGGTGATGAGGTCGGCGCGCGTCACCGCTACATGCCGAGCGCGCCGCGCGCCTCGTCCATGACCGCCTCGGTGATGGTCCGGTGGCCCTGCGCCTCGGCGTAGCGCTCGATCGCCTTCTGCGCCATCGGCCGGATGAACGAGGGAATGCGCTCGATCCGGCTGCGCGCCTCGGCCGTCCACTCCACGGCGGGGGGAGCGGCCGTCGCGTCGTCCCCGAGCATGGCCGCGAAGGGACAGCCGGAGCCGGTCGCTGGTTGCGCCTCCGCGCCTTCGAATGCGTCGGGGCGCGGGCTCGCCATCGACGCCCGAAGGTGCTCGAACGGTGTCGGCGGGGTGGTGCGTCCGCCGATCGTGACGCCGAGGCTCTTCACCATCTGGGTCTCGAACTGGTTGGTGAGCATCGCGACCCGGAAGCCGCACTCCGGGCAGCGGAACGTGACCGTGAGCGAGCCCTCGTCGGGCCCCGCGGTGCCGATCAATTTCATCGGCTCGTCGCAATCGAGACACAGGAATTTCATGGCCGGGCTATCTTAAGGCAGTCGTCGAGCGATGTCGACGCCGTGTCGCCGCGCCGCCGCCCGAGCGTCATCTGCGTCGTCGGCCCGCCAGGCGCGGCCACGCCCGGCGTGCCGCGCGCGCCTGGAGCACGAGGACGGCGGCGACGGCGAAGCCGAGCACGAGTGGCGAGCGACCGAAGAGCCCGCGCACCGCCACCACCGAGAAGAAGACGTACGCAGAAAAGCGCGCTCGCGCGTGGCGCATGGCCAGGAGACCTGCGACCACCGGCGCGGCGAGCCCCGAGATCCACCAGCCCGCGGCGAGGGCGTAGGCCGCGTACACGAGGAGCGCCGTCACCAATCCCGTGGCGATCACGCGGCCGGCGGGCGGCACGTCGGGTGACCAGCGGCGTGTCACGGCGTCGGAGGGTGTCAAGCGTAGGGAACTGTGCTAGCGTCCAACACGGTGCCGGTGTAGCTCAGTGGCAGAGCAGCTGATTCGTAATCAGCAGGTCGTGGGTTCAAGTCCCACCGCCGGCTCCAGACATTCCGCCCCCCATCGCTCCGGCCCGGATCACGAGCCCGTCCCCTCGCCGTTAGAAGCGGACCGAGATTCCGCCCACGACTTGATTGGTGTACGTGTCGACGTTCACCGGGGTGTTGACGCCGGGGGTGGAGGAGCGGAACTGCAGCTCGGTGGTGGTGTAGAGGAACCGGTACTCGGCGAACACGGCGAGGGCGCGATGGAATTGCCACGCGAGCCCGGTGCCCACCTTGAAGCCTCCCGAGGTGCGGTGAGGACTCTGGTTGTTGGGCGGTCCGAAGTTGCCGGTGTCGTCGGCGTTGACGAAGAAGAGCGTCGGACCGACCGTGACGTAGGGCTGGAGCAGGCCGAGCGGCCGCTCGGGCGAACGGTAGAGCGGCACCCGGACGATGACGTCCAGACCGATCGCGGTGAGACTCAGATCCGTGTTCGCCAGGGAAAGGCGGCCGCGCGCGGTGGACGTCACGACCTGCGTGTCGACGTCCTGCCGGAAGTACGATGCGTCGAGCGCGATCCCGAGGAAGCCCAGCTCGTCGAAGAAATATCCCGCGCGCCCGCCGAACGCCGGAGACGACTCGTACTCGACGTTCTTGAGACGGTCGGACCCGAACGTGATCGCCTGACTCTCGAACACGGCGTAGCCCGCATAGACGTCGAGGAACCAGCCCGCGCTCGCCCGGCCGGGCAGCGCGGCCAACACGGCCAGAGCGGTGATGCCGAGCACGATCTCTTTCAGCGTCACTGGGGGTTGTGTCCGGGACAAATTTCCCGGTCCGGGCACTATACATCACGCCGTTGCTGCCCGGGGCATTCCGGGTGTTCTGTGAGCGCTCCCGGGGCAAAAAGGTGGCGCGGGTTTCGCCACCGATCGCCTCGTATGGGCCGGGCCACGGCTCCGGAGGGCCTCTTCGGAGACGGCATCGACCTTGCTGTATTCCACGGTCGAGGGAAAACCATGGGAGTCTTCGAAGACGTCCAGAAGTTTCTCAAAGCGCACCGCGCTTGCGGCGAAGTCAGCGGCGGCGCGCAGCCGCCCACGCGCGAGGGCTACCGGCTCTGGTTGACCTGCCCGTGCGGCGCCGAGTTCGATCGCTACGTAACGCCCGAAGTTGCCCGATACGACCTGATCCACTCCAGTCTGCTCGCCGTCCCGAACTGAGCGAGGCCGCCGGACGGCCGGGTTCATCGACCTTCCGGTCCTCCCCAACGTCGCCATGGTCCGTCCGCGATGCTACAGTCGGGGAACGGTGATCTCACCCGCGTTTCGCACGCTCTGTGAGCAGGCGCGCGCGTCGGTCCGCGAGGGCCACTACGCGCGCGCGGCGGCGGCGTACCGCGACGCGCTCGCGCTTCGTCCCGACGACGTGAAGACGCTGCTCGATCTCGGGCTCGTGTACCGGCGGCTCCGGCGCCCGCACGACGCGGAAGCGGTGTTCCGTGACGCGACGCGACACGCACCGGCGATGGCGTCGCCCCACGCCGAGCTCGGGGCCGCGCTCTTCGAGCAAGTCCGATATGGGGAAGCCGCCGCCGCCTTCCGCGCGGCGGTCCGGCTCCGGCCCGACTTCGCTCAGGCCCACCTGAATCTCGGCCTCGCGCTGGAGCGGCTCGATGACCATGCCGGCGCCGAGACCGCGCTGCGTGAGGCGCTCCGCCTGCGGCCGGACGATGCCCGCGCGCGCCACAATCTCGGTGTGGTGCTGCGTCGTCTGCGCCGCACGGATGAGGCGGCCGCGCTGCATCGCCAGGGGACCGAGCGCGAAGCCGACGTTGCGTCGGCGCAAGCCGACCTCGCCGCGACGTTGTTCGAGGGGGGGAAATTCGAGGACGCGATCGCCGCGCTCGACGACGTGATTCGCCGCCGGCCCCAGGATGCGCGCGCGCACGCCGCCCGGGCGGTGGCCTGGGAGCGACTGGGCAAGCTGGGCCCCGCCATCGATGCGTACCGGGAAGCGCTGCGCCTGCGGCCGGACGACGGGGCGCTCCACCTCGCGATCGCGCTTGCTCTCCGCCGGCGCCGCCGGTACGGCGAGGCGGTCACGGCCCTGCGGGAAGCCGCGCGGCTGCGCCCCGACGACGACGCGCCCCGTTACTACCTCGGCCTGGTGTTCGAACGGCTCGGTCGCTACGACGAGGCGGCCGGCGCGTTGCGCGATGCGATCCACGTGCGTCCGGAATCGGTGGCGGCCTATCGCGCGCTGGCCGTGACGTTCCGGCGGCGCGGCCAGTGGCAGTCCGAGGTCGCCGTGTACCGCGACGCGCTTGCCGTCCGACCGGACGACGCCGCGCTGCACGCGGCGCTGGGTCACGCCCTCGGCACGCTCGGACGCTACGCCGAGGCCACCGCGGCGCTTCGTCAGGCGATCACGCTCGCGCCCGCGGACGCCGACGCCTGGTACGAGCTCGGTGTCGCGCGCGGCCGGCAAGGCCGCCACGCCGAGGCCGAAGACGCGCTGCGGGAAGCCGTGCGGCGCGCGCCCGAGGACGTGCGCGCGCGCGCCAACCTCGCCCTCAGCCTCGGCCGCCAGGGACGGCACGCCGAAGCCGAGCAGGCCTACCGCCTGGCGCTCGAGCTGCGGTCGGCCAACGGCGCGCTTTATCGCGGTCTCGGTGTGGCCCTGTACTGGCAGGCCCGGTATGCCGAGGCCGAGCCGGCCTTCCGCGAAGCGATTCGACTGCGCCCGGACTACGTGCGCGCCCTCTGCGATCTGGGCGAGCTCTACCTCGAGCAGCGCCGCTACGCCGACGCCGAGCAGGCCTACCGCGCGGCGATCGCGTTGCGTCCCACCCACGTGCGCGCGCACGCCGCGCTGGGCGGCGTGTTGGTGGCCGGCGGCCGCTACGACGAGGCGGAGGCGACGTGCCGAGAGGCATTGCGGCTCAATCCCGCTTCGACCACGGCCGTGTTCGCGCTGTGGTCGGCGCTCGAGGCGCAGGCAAAGTACGTGGAGCTCGAGGCGGCGGCGCAGGCCGCGCTGGCGATCAATCCCGAGCACGCCGGCGCATACGCGCGGCTGGGCCGTGCGCTGTTCGCGCAGCGCCGCTATGGTGACGCGATCGCCGCCTGGGAGCGCGCACTCGCCCTCGACCCGGCGTTTCCCGGCATCACCGCCGCACTCGCTCAGGCCCGGCACGCCGTCAGTGACGCTCGATGAGCGTCGCGAACTCGGCGAGATCGCGGGCCGGCACCTCGGGCCGTCGGCTCAGCGCTTCGTAGACCTCGCGTGGCCGGTCCTCGATCGCCTGGCTCACGCGCGCGAATACTCTGATCAGCCGCCGCGCTTCGAGGTCGGCCTTGCGCTGGGCGATGTCGCTCGCCGCTCGGATGGCCAGCGTCATCAGCTGGCTGTCGAGCCGCACCCAGCCTGACACCACGGCCCGCACGAGGCTTTGCCCGCCGGCCGCGGGCGTGACGTCGTACTGGATCATCGTGACCGCGTCGCCATGCAGGGCCGGTAGCATGGCCTTCTTGAACTGGCCGCGCGCGTACATCACGCGGGTGCCGGGCGCCGCGTGAACGACGCTGAAGCGTCCAGTGGCGCCCCAGCCGTCGTCCATGGCCAGGCCCTCCGACGTCCGCCAGATCCGGTAGCGGGCGACCTTGAGCTCGCGGGCTACGTGGCTGGCGAACTCGGGGTGGTCCAGCAAGTATTCGAAGACCTCCCGGCGGGCCGGGAAGGCCGCGGCGTCGACGCGGGTGGACACGGCGGCGGCGGCCGCCAGATCGTGCAGTCGGGTGCGCTCGGCAGGCGCGATGCCCGCCGGAAGCGCGGGTGTCGGTGGTCCGGCGGCGGCTGCCCCCAGCGAGCCGCTCGCCGACAGGACGCCGGCGACGGCCAGTGCCACGGCCCGCCGGAAGAAGACCACGCTGGATTATCGCATTGCGGTCGCGCCGATCCCGGCCCAGCGACGAACGGCACCCGGCCCAGCGTCGCTTGACGGGCTCCAGAGCGCGCAGTACGCTCGGTCACTACCTCGCACGCTGGTCTTCGATCCGATCCCGTTGATTCCCACGGTGGAGGGTGCGATGGTTCGAGTACGTTCGACAGGCCCCGAGCCCCGTACCGACGCCTCTCCCCAATATCTTTACGCAATCGTCGAGGGTTTGCCGCGTCGCTGGCGACCCCCGACCAGCGGGGTGGGCGCGGGCCCGGTCGTCGCGCGATCCATTGCCGATCTCGTCGTCGTCGCGAGCGCGGTGACGGCGCCGCCTCTTCGAACGCCCCGCACCCTCGCGCTGCATCACGACGTCGTGGCGACGACGTTGCAGGCGGACGCGGTGCTGCCGTTTCCGTTCGGGACGGTGATGCCACCCGGCGAGCTCGACCATTGGATGCTCACGCATCGCGGGCTCGTGCTGCGCTCGTTGGCCCACTTGCGGGGCTGCCTCGAGATGACCGTCCGTTTGGTGCGGTTGGATGCCGCCCCGACGTCGGGAGTCGGCCGCATGCTGGCGCGTCGCGCGGGCACCGATGGCCGCGCCGGACGCCAGGGCGATGCCGGGCTCGACACGCTGGCCAGCGAGGTGATCGACCGCGCCGGGCTGTCCGAGTGGCGCTACGAGCCTGGCGTGCGCGACGGCGTCGCGTCGTTGGCGTTCCTGCTCCCGCGCGATGAGCTGGCGCAATTCCTCACGCGGATCGCGCCGGTGGCCTCCCGCGCCGTCGGCGTCGCGGTCGTGCCGACGGGGCCGCGCGCGCCGTACTCGTTCGTCCCGGCGCTCCACGACTCCGCGCATCCGGCCGCCTGCTGCGCCGGCTGAGCCACCCCGTCCGGGCCTGAACCCGCCTCACGGACTGGCCTTGCCGGGCCATTCGCTTCGGAGTAGGCTGTGCGCCACTTCAAGGAGGCCCCGATGCCGAGGATGCCTCTGACCGCGGTGGAGACGCTCATGCAGGAGCAGCCCGACCGCACCCTCGAGGCGGCGCTCGGGGTCTTCGAAGTCTTCGCCAGCGGAGCGCTCACCGAAGAGGTTTACATCCTCGACGACGTCGCGGGCAAACGCATCGCGATCGCACCCAGCGGATTGAAAGAAAAGTACCGACGGGGGTGAGCCTATGGCTATCGTGACCCTCTCCTACCAGTTGGGCGCAAGCGGAGCCGAGATCGGGATGGGCGTGGCCCAGCGGTTGGGCTATCGCTACGTCGATCAGGAGATACTCCAGGACGCCATCCATCGCTACGGCCTCGCCGAGGAGAAGCTCTCCCACCTCGACGAGTCGAAGCCCACGCTGTTCGAGCGCTTCGACGCGGAGACGCGGCACTACATCACCATCTTACAGACGACGCTGCTCGAGTTCGCGGAATCCGACAACGTCGTCCTGATGGGCCGCGGCGGCCAGTGGCTGCTGCGCGGGATTCCTCACGTGCTCCGCGTCCGCGTCATCGCGCCTTTCGACCAGCGCGTGCGCCGCTGGATCCGGCGCACGACCGAGATGACGCGGGAGACGCCCAACCAGCGCGCCGCCGCGGAATTCGTGCGCCGCGACGACAGCGACAAGTCGGGACGCATGCGCTACCTCTACGAGGTCGACGTGGCCGATCCGACCCTCTACGACCTCGTCATCAACACCGAGACGCTGTCGTTCGAGGCGGGGGTGGACATGATCGAACGGGCGCTCCGCCGCCCGGAGCTGGCGACGACCGATGCCACCCGCGAGATCGTGCGCTCGCGCGCGCTCGCCTCGCGCGTGCAGGTCGCGCTCGCCATCCATCCCGAGACGCGTCGGTACCGGATCACGGTGGAGGCGCACGACGGGACGGTGACGCTCGAAGGCACCGGCGCCCTCGACCGCGCCATGGAGGTGGCCCGCGACGTCCCTGGCGTGCGGGGCGTGCAGACGCGCGCCGTCGAAATCCCGCCGATCCCGCCGTTCGTGGCGTAGGTGGTCATTTACGTGGGGGGCCCCGAAATGGCCCCCCCCCTCGGGGGGGCCCCGGCCCCCCCGGGGGCGCCCCCGCACCATCCAGGGCGAAAAGGGGTAAGCGGGGGCGGGGGGGAAAAGAGGCCGGGATCGGGGGGGGGGCGGGGCGCCCGGGGGGGGGGGGGGATGCGCCTGTCGGGGGGGCCCGGGGGGGGCGGGCAGGACGGCTCGGCGTGCCCGCCGAAGC
>JBGPXN010000013.1:0-46827 GCA_041492755.1 Methylomirabilia bacterium
ACGAGTTTGGGCACCGGGCCGGAAACACGAAACGCGGGGTCGTCGGGACCCCGCGTTTGAGTTGGTGGACGATACTGGACTTGAACCAGTGACCTCTGGCATGTGAGGCCAGCGCTCTGCCAACTGAGCTAATCGTCCGTGCGAGGAATCTTACAGACTTGCCGCACGGGTTTCAACCGCCATCGGGCCGGGCTAGACTAGAGCGGTGGGTTGCACCACGTGCCGTTTGAATGGGATACCGCGAAGGCGGGCTCGAACCTGCGGGATCACCAAGTCTCCTTTGAAGAGGCGAGCACCGTCTTCAATGATCCGCTTGCTGGAACAGTTGCCGACCCGGACCACTCGATAGGCGAAGAGCGCTGGGTCACGATCGGGATGTCGCGGCTGGGTAATCTAGTCGTTGTCTGGCACACGTACCGAGACGTTGCTGTTCGGATTATTGGTGCTCGACACGCCACGGCAGGCGAACGGAGGAGATATGAGTCGGGACAGTGAGAGAAACGAGCAGATGAGACCCGAGTACGATTTTCGTGGCGCAGTACGCGGGAAATATCTTGACTGGTACCGAAGAGAAGCGGAGGGCGGCGCGGCCGTCGTTTGGGACGACTCTCCGTTGATTTCCCATCTCAGCACTGACGCTCCGCCCGAAATCGCTGACGTCGTCAATTCGCCGATGTCCTATCTCCCGCCTTCACCAAGTCCCGCGGTTGAGGTCGAGTTCAGCGAGTTGATCGAAACCGCAGCGTCGCCTCAATGAAGGTCCGCCTGCTATTGGCGAACCATGCCGAAGTCAAAGGCGGCATGCTCTACGCCATGGGTATCGGCTGGACGCAGATCGGCCCCAAAGCTAGCCCGTTCGCAATCGCGGCGCTGATCGAGGTCACTTGGGAAGAGACGAACCGGCCGTACAAGATCAGTTTCGATATTCTCGATGTCGACGGCCAGCCCTTTCATGTACCGACGGCTACCGGCGACAAGCGCTTCGAGCTTGGCGCCGAGTTCAACCAGGGAAGACCGCCCGACGTTCCCCCTGGTAGCCCCTTCCTGGCGTGTATCGCCATGAACATCCAAGCCGTCCAGTTTCAGCCGGGGCAGCAGTATGTGCTCCGCGCGCTCGTGGATGGAGAAGTCATGGACCAGACCGGCTTTCGAGTCCGGCCGGCCGAGCCGCCGAAAAGGCAACTTCCCTAACCCGATCTACCTCCAACTCGACCCGGCCGATTCTTCACGCCGAATCGGGCGGCTTCGGGTTTCACCTGCCATCGCGGTGTCATTTCATCCGACCGAGCCAGCGACCGATCGCGCTAAACTTTTGCGATGACGAGTGACTCGCGCCAGTCCTCGCCAGAGCACGACGGCAGCTTCCGTCTGCTCTTCTCCAGCAACCCGCTGGCCATGTGGGTCTACGACGTCGATACGCTCGATTTCCTCGAGGTCAACGCCGCCGCGGTCGCCCAGTATGGGTACGCGCGCGACGAGTTTCTCCGGATGCGGGTCACGGACATCTTTCCCGCCGAGCAGGCCGCCGAGGCCGAGGACGCCGCGGCCAGGGTGGCGCACATCACCGATGCCCCCCGGCGACATCAGCGCGTCTGGACCCATCGGGTGAAGGACGGCCGTCTGATCGACGTCGACATCGTCTCGCACGCGATGTCCTTCGCCGGGCGGCGCGCGGCGCTGGTGGTGGCGATCGACGTGACGGAGATGAAGCGGAGCGAGGCCGCGCTCGCCCGCTCCATGGAGCGGCTGAACCTGTTGCATCAGATCGATCGGGCCGTCATCACGGCCGAGACACCCGTGGCCATTGCGGAGGCGGTGCTCCCGCGGCTGCGCGACCTGCTCGGGGTGCCGCGCGCCATCGTCAACTTGTTCGATCTCGAGGCCGGCGAAGCCGAATGGCTGGCCGCGGTCGGGCGCCAGCGCATCCGTCTGGGCCCCGGCGTCCGCTTTCCCATGCGGCTGATGGGAGACGTGGATGGCCTGCGCCGGGGCGAAGCCCAGAAGATCGACACCGCGGCTCTCCCGCCCGGCCCGGAGGTCGACGCACTGCTCGCCTCGGGCGTGCTCTTCTACATGGTCGTGCCCATGATCGCGGGCGGCGAGCTCATCGGCGGGATCAGCTTCGGCGGTGAGCCGCGCGAGTTCACGGCCGAGCAGGTGAGCATCGCCCACGAAGTCGCCGCCCAGATGGGCATGGCCATCGCGCAGGCGCGGCTCTACGAGCGTGTGAAGCGCCACGCGGAGGAGTTGGAGGAGCGCGTGGGAGAGCGGACCCTCGCGCTGAACGGCGCCAACGAGCAGCTACAGCAGGAGATCGCCGAGCGGCGGCGGGCCCAGGAGGAGGCCGATCACGCCAACCGGGCGAAGAGCGACTTCTTGTCGCGGATGAGTCACGAGCTACGGACCCCGCTGAACGCCGTCCTCGGGTTCGCCCAGGTGCTCGATCTCGACCCGCTGACCGGCGATCAGCGGGAAAGCGTCACGGCCATCCTGAAGGCCGGCCAGCACCTGCTGGGGCTCATCAACGAGGTGCTCGACATCAGCCGCATCGAAGCCGGACGGCTGTCCCTGTCATCCGAGCCCTTGATGGTGAGCGAGATCCTCGACGAGGCGTTGGCCCTCGTCCACCCGATGGCGACGAGCCGAAACGTCGCCCTCCGTGACGCCTCGGGCACCGCCGGGCACTACGTCCTGGCCGACCGGCAACGCGTCACGCAGGTCCTCCTCAACTTGCTCTCGAATGCCGTGAAGTTCAATCGGCGCGGCGGGGCCGTGACCGTGGCGTGCACGCCGGCGGGCGGCCGTCGGCTCCGCATCGCCGTGACCGACACGGGCCCGGGCATTCCCGCGGACCGGATGGCCCGGCTCTTCACGCCCTTCGACCGACTGGGCGCGGAACAGACCGGTGTGGAAGGTACGGGGCTCGGCCTGGCCCTGTCGAAAGCCTTGATGGAGGCGATGAACGGCGCCATCGGCGCCACCAGCACGGTCGGCCAGGGCAGCACGTTCTGGGTCGAGCTCCCGCAGACCGAGAGCCCGGAAGGGCTTGCCGAAGCCGAAACGGCCAGGGTCGAGACCCCTCGCCCGGTCGAGACACGCGGCGTGGTGCTGTACGTCGAGGACACGCTGTCGAACACCCGCCTCGTCGAGCGCGTCTTGAAGCAGCGACCCGGGGTGCGGCTGCTGTCCGCGATCCAGGGCCGGCTCGGCCTCGAGTTGGCCCGGCAGCACCAGCCCCAGCTCGTGCTCCTGGATCTTCATCTGCCCGACATGTCGGGCCAGGACGTCCTCCGCGAGCTCCGGGGCGACCCGCGCACCGCCGCCATCCCGGTGGTCATCGTGAGCGCCGATGCGAGCCCGGGGCAGACGCAGCGTCTTCTGGCCGCCGGCGCGCAGGAGTTCATGCCCAAGCCGCTCGACGTCAGGAAGTTGCTCGACGTCGTCGATGCCGCCCTCACGGTGAAGGAACGCCCGCCGACCGGCTAAGCCACCCGACCGGCTAAGCCACCCGGCCGGCTAAGCCACCCGACCGGCTAAGCCACCCGACCGGCTAAGCCACCCGACCGGCTAAGATAGTCGGCCCATGCCCCGCATCGTGATCGTGACCGCGAGCTACGGCTCGGGCCACAACGCGGCCGCCCGGAGTGTCGCGACCGCCTTCGAGCGCGCCGGCGCCGACGTCACCGTCGTCGACCACTTTCGCGACCTGGTGCATCCCCTCTTCGACCGCGCGACGCGCCGGCTCTACTACTGGATCTTGCGGCGCGCGCCCGCGCTCTGGGGCATGGCCTACGGGCTCGGCGACTACATGCCGAGCGATTCGCCATGGACCTTCGGCATGACCGCCGTCGGCATGGCCGGGATGGTGCGCATGCTCGGCGCGCTGCGGCCCGACGTCGTGGTGACCGTGCACGCCACCCCCGCCGTCGTGATGTCCCAGCTCGCCGCGCGAGGGATCGCGGTGCCGCGGCACACCACGGTCGTGACCGACTTCGTCGCGCACAGCCAGTGGATCACGCGCCACGCCGACCGCTACTGCGTGGCCGCGCCCGAGGTGCGGCGCGAGTTCATCGCGCGCGGGATCAGCGCCGACCGCGTGATCGTCACGGGCGTGCCGATCCGCGCGGAGTTCGAGCAGCCCATGGACGCGCAGGAGGCGCGGCGCGCGCTCGGGCTGCCGGCCCGACGTCCGGTGGTGCTGGCCATGGCGGGCGCTCAGGGCTCCTTCGGCCGGCTCGCGGACGTCGCGCGCGCGCTGACGCGCGTGGGCGGCGCCGTCCACGGCGTCATCGTCGCCGGCGCCGACGCGCGTCTGGCCGAGGACATTCGCGAGATCACCGCGCACACGCCGATTCGAACGTTCGGCCACGTGGCCAACGTCCGCCAGTTGATGGCGGCCGCCGACGTGCTCGTGAGCAAGGCGGGCGGGATGACGCTGGCCGAAGCCATGGCCGCGGAGCTTCCGCTGGTGACCTACGGTTCCCTGCCCGGCCAGGAACGACGCAACGAGCGGTTCGCCTCGCGCGCCGGCGTGGCCCTCGCCGCCCGCTCACCGGCCGAGCTCGCCGCTGCCCTGGAGCGCGCGCTCGGGGATTCCGGCGTGCGGGAGCGCTTACGCGCGCGCATGCGGCGCCTGGGGCGCCCGGACGCGAGCCGGCGCGTGGTCAGCGCCGTGCTCGAGCGCGCGATCCGATGAGGCCGGTCGCCGCGTGAATCGGAACCTCCGGTGAGAACCGGACGTCCGGGGAACGCCGGTCGCCTAGCCGTCGCTGCCGGGCTCGCCACCACCGCCGCGTGGGTCGTCTATGCGTGGGGCGCGCATCTCGCGACGCCGTTCTGCACGCGGCGGGGCCCGCGCAGCGCGCGCCGAATCGCACTGACGTTCGACGACGGTCCCGATTCTGACTGGACCCCCCGCGTCCTCGATCTCCTCGCCGCGGCCGAGGTCCCGGCAACGTTCTTCGTCGTCGGCGAGCGTGCCGCTCGCGCGCCCGCCGTGATTCGCCGGGCTGCCGCCGAGGGCCACGAGATCGCGAATCACGGCTGGTCGCACCGCAGCCTCTGGTTCTGCACTCCGAGCGCGACCGCGGCCGAGATCGGCCGCACGCAGGCGTTCGTCGAGGATCAGGTCGGCCACCGCCCCCGCCACTTCCGGCCGCCCTGGGGCATGGTCAACGCGGCGATGTTCGGCGCGCTCCGGCACGCCGGCGTCCGGTGCGTGCTGTGGTCAGTACAGCCGGAAGGCTTGCGGCCTCGGAGCGGCGCGGCCCAGGCCGAGCACGTGCTGCGCCGCGCGCACCCGGGCGCGATCGTCGATCTGCACGACGCCGACGGCGTGGCCGGCGCCCCGGCCCGCGTGATGGACGGCCTGCCCCGGATGATCAGCGGCTTGCGTGAGGCTGGGTACTCGTTCGCGACGGTGCGCGACCTCCTCGCCACCCGCTGACGCGGCGGCTTCCTCAGCCCGACGGTCCGGACACGCGCCCGCCCCGCGCCCGCCCCGCCAGGAACCTCACGAAGTCCACGCCCTCCGACAGGCGCCGGCGCCCGAGCGCGGGATCGCGGACCATCTCGGACACCAGCGCGAACAGCTTGCGCGGCCGGAAGTAGAAGCGCCGGTAGAAGGCGTCCACCGACTGGAAGATCTCCGTGCGCGACAGGTGCGGATAGCCGAGCACGCTGGTCTGTACTCCGTCGTCGTCCACCAGCCCGTCGCCGCCGAGCCAGCCCTGCTCCTGCGCCTGGCGGTAGAGCTCGGTGCCGGGATACGGCGCGGCCAGCGACACCTGCAGCGTGTCCGGATCGATCTCCTGGGCAAAGCGGATCGTCGCGTCGATCGTGGCCCGCGTCTCTCCCGGGAGCCCCATGATGAACGTGCCGTGGATCCTGATGCCCAGGCGCTTGGCCTCGCGCGAGAAGCGGCGCGCGGCGTCGATCCGCGTGCCCTTGCGGATCCCCTTGAGGATCTCCTGGCTGCCCGTCTCGTAGCCCACCAGGAGCAGGCGCAGCCCATGGTCCTTCAGGACCTCGAGGGTCGAGACCGGCACGTTCGCCTTGGCGTTGCACGACCACGTCACGCCGAGCCGGCCGAGCCCGCGCGCGATCGCCTCGGCCCGGGGCAGATCGTCGGTGAACGTATCGTCGTCGAAGAAGAACTCCTTCACGCGGGGAAACAACCGCGCCGCGTGAGCGATCTCGTCGACGACGCTCTCCACGCTCCGCGTGCGGTAGCGATGGCCGCCCACGGTCTGCGGCCAGAGACAGAACGTGCAGCGCGACCGGCAGCCACGTCCCGTGTAGAGCGACAGGTACGGGTGCTGGAGATAGCCGATGAAGTAGTGCGCGACGTCGAGGTCGCGATGATAGACGTCCACCACCGACGGCAGCGCGTCCATGTCCTCGAGCATGGGACGCTCGGGGGTCCGCCCGACGTGGCCGTTCACCCGGTAGCTGAGCCCGGCGACCTCCGCGAGCGCGCGGCCCCGCGCCACCTCCTCGATGGTGAAGTCGAACTCCGTGCCCGCCACGAAGTCGACGGCGGTGGACACGGCGAGCGCGGCTTCGCGCTGCACGGCCACGTGCGCGCCCACGAAGCCGATCCGGAGCTCCGGATTTTCCGCCTTGAGCGCCTCTGCCACCCGCACGTCGTGGGGAAACGAGGGCGTGCTCGTGTGCAGCACCGCCAGCTCGTACTCGCGCGCCAGCGGCGTCACCTCGGCGAGGGTGAGGCCCGCCGGGGGCGCGTCGACGAGGCGGCTGCCCGGCACGAGGGCGGCGGGCTGGGCCAGCCACGTCGGATACCAGAACGAGCGCACTTCGCGGCGCGCCTGGTATCGCGAGCCGGCTCCACCGTCGAAGCCCTGGAACGACGGCGGATGCAGGAACAGCGTGCGAAGGTACGAGGTCATCCCGACGGTTATACCGCGGGGAGCTCATCGGTTGACATAGAGCCAACGTCCCCCCTGACTGCTCACCAGCCGGGTGCCCGCCAAGTCCCGCACAAGACTTCGCTCCGGTGGCCGCATGCTGATCAACCACACGCGCCGGCCGCCCTCCCACCCGCGACGTAGCTGCTCTCGATCCCAGAACCCCGCGGCCGCGTCCGTGAACGTCGCGCCAAAGCCGAGCACGCTCTGGCGTCCATCCACGATGACCGGACGGCGGCCGAGATACCACTCGAGCGCGCCGGAGTTCTCGATCGGCCCCTCGTGGGCCACGACGTCGTCGCCGCCGAGCCGGCCCCGGACGTCCGCGGCCAGTGCCCGCACGCCGCGGTGGTCCGTCACGACGGAGAGACCGGCCGCGACCAGCGGCGCCGCGGCCAGCATGGCCCCGAGCACGGTCACGCTCGCGAGCCGCCGGGGCTCGCGCGCGCGCGCGACCAGAACCAGCGCGCCGGCGCCGACGCCGAAGACGAGGGCCGTCGCCCCCAGCAGCCGTTGAAAGGGCTCCCACGGCGGCCCGGGCGCGACGTGGCCCGACGCCAGCGTCTTCAGTGTCGTCATATCGGTCGCGGCCAGCACGCGGCGCTCGAACGTCGCCCCGTCGCCGCGCGTCCACGCCAGCGCGCACGCCAGCGCGATCACGCCGAAGAGCACGAGATGCGCCGCCAGCAGCCGCCGACCGCGCTGCTCGCTCCAGCCGAAGGCCGCGAGGAGCGCGACGGCGGGATAGGCGGGCAGGCCATAGTGTGACAGCCGGAACGGCGAGAGCGCGGTGAGGCCCAGGACAGCCACGGCCCACAACGCGAGGACGAGCCAGGGCCAGGCGGCGGCATCGCGCCATCGGCGGCCGCGCACGAGGCCGACGACGGCGGCCGCGGCCGCCACGATCCACGGCAGGGCGCCGGAGGCGGCGACGACGAGAAACTGTCCGGCGCCGAGCGGGACGTCCTCGTCGGGAAAATGGCGGGCGCGCGCGACGTTGAGCACGTGGTTGTCGATGACCGTGTACCAGGCGAAGCCGGGCGCCGCCCGCTCGGCGGCCAGCCACCAGCCGAAGCCAACCACCACCCAGGCGACCACGGCCCACGCCGGCAGCCAGCGACGAACCGGACGCAGCCGGCCGACCGCCGCCAGCGCGCCGACGAGCACGATCGGCGGTCCGATGGCGCCGAGGGGATCCTTGGCCAGCGCGGCCACCGCGAATGCCACGAGTCCCGCCCCGGCCAGATGGCGCCGGTCCTCGGCGATGCCCACGACGGCCAGCGCGAAGCCGACACTCAGCGCGGCGACGAAGAGCATGTCCGGCCTCACGTAGCGCGCGTAGACGAAGAAGCCGGGGCTCGTGAGCAGCGCGCCCGCGGCGAGCAGGCCCCCGGCCAGGCCGAGCAGCCGCGCGCCCAGCCACGCCGTCGCGCCGACCGCGACCAGCGACGCCAGCGCGGGCACGGCGCGCGCCACCGCCTCGCTGGGACCGGCGACGGCGAACGCGCCCGCGAGCAGCACGTACAAGAGCGGCGGCTTGTCGACGTAACGAATGCCGTTCAGGCGCAGATCGACGCCGCGCCCGTCGAGCCAAAGCTCCCGCGCGATCTCGGCGTGCATCCCCTCCCCGGGATCGTCGAAGGGCGTCGCGCCGAGCCGCCAGAAGACGAGCGGCGCCGCCACCACGATCGCGAGCACCGCCGCCAGCGCGGCGTGATACGAGACTTGGCGGCTCAGGTGCGCGACACCAGCGCCACGCCGATCACGATCAGCCCGATGCCCGCCCAGCGCGCCGGCGTCACGACCTCGCCCAGCAGCGCCTGGGCCAGCAGCGCGACGACGATGTAGTCGACGGCGGTCATGGGCAGGACGAGACTGACGTCGGCCCGCGACAGGAGCGTGAGGTACGTGAAGAAGAACGTCGCCTGCAGCACGACGCCCAGCAGCACCCACGGGTTGGAGACGGCGCCGGCGACCATGCCACCGAGGCGTCCGCTCGGCGCCTCGGTGAGGTCGCCCACCGTCTTCATTCCCTTGGCGAGCATGACGTGCCCGGTCCCGCCGATGACGGCGGCGATCAGCACCAGGACCATGGTCTTCAGCATCCGCGCTCCTTGGCGGGGACCGACGCCCGTTGCCGCAGGACGCCTCCCTCGATGTGATACGCGGCGTCGGCGCCCTCCAGCGCCTCCGACCGATGGGTGACGATCACGACGGCCGCGCCGTGCCGGGCCCGCGCCCGAAGCTGGGCGAGGATCACGCGTCCATTCGCGTCGTCGAGATTTCCGGTCGGCTCGTCGGCGAGCAGCAGCGGCGGATCGTTGAGCACGGCGCGGCAGAAGGCCACCCGTTGCTGCTCGCCGCCCGAGAGCTGGGCCGGGTAGTGATCCCAGCGGTGCGCCACCCCCAGATCGGCGAGCAACGCGCGCGCCCGCTCGCGGGTCTCGTGACCCCGCCGGCCCACGTACCGCCCGGCGAGCAGGACGTTATCGAGCGCGGTCAGCGACGAGACGAGCAGGAACGACTGGAACACGAAGCCCACCGAGCGCCCCCGCTGCCGGCTCTGCGCCGAGCGCGACAGCCCGCTCACCGGCACGTCGCCGTACCAGACGTCGCCGGCATCGGCATCCTCGAGCAGCCCGAGGACGTTCAGCAGCGTGCTCTTGCCGGACCCCGACGCGCCCTGGATGACGGCCAGCTCGCCGGCCCGCACGCTGAGATCCACGCCCGCGAGCACGGGGACGGCGCCGGACGGCCCACGATACGACTTCACGACTCGCTCGGCGCGGAGCATCGGGACGGGGCCGCCCACTGCGCGCGGCTCACGAGCCGCGACGGATCGCCTCGGCGGGAGACAAACGCACCACGCGCACCGTGGCGTAGAGCGCGGCCACGGCGCCGAGGAGCACGGAGAACGTGATGGCCCCCGCGACGAGCCGCGGCGAGAAGAGGAAGAGCCGCTGCGCGCGCTCGCCGACGAACACGTCGATGCCGAATCCGACCGCGACGGCCAGCACGACGCCGGCGACGCCCCCGGCCATGGTGACGACGAGCGCCTCGCCGAGGATCTCGCCGCCGAGCTGCAGATCCGTCGCCCCCAGCGCCCGCTTGACGCCGAAATCGCGGATCCGCTCGAAGACGGCCGCGGCCACGGTGTTGGCGAGCGACAGCCCGCCGATGACCAGACCGAGCGCGGCCAGACCCGCCATGAGGGCGGAGAAGAACGCGGTGGAGACTTTCAGCTGGTGCGACAGCTCGCTCGGGATCTGCACGTTCACGTCCGCGACCCGCGCCTGGATCCGGCGCGCCACCGCGTCCGGGTCCTCGCCGTCACGCCATCCGACCGCGGCGCCGGTGTTGAGGTCCGCGGCCGTGAGCGGCATGGCGCCGGACGCGACCACGGTGCGCAGCAGCGGGTCCTTGGTCACCCACTGCTCGCGCGCGTCGGCGATCGGCACGATCACGAAGCGATCGGGCGCGGTGAGCATGCGATCCAGCACGCCGACGACCTCGTAGTCGGCGCCGGCCAGGGTCACGCGGCTTCCCACCCGCAGATTGCGCGACGCCGCGAACGCCGCGCCCACCACGGCCACGCGCCGGTCGCCGTCGCGGAGCAGGCGGCCGGCCTGGACCGGCAGCGCGCGGTAGTGACGGTTGGGGCTCGGCACCGAGAGGTCGACGCCGAGGATCAGCTCCTGCGTGAGCGTCATGAACTGCGACGTGGTCGGATCGAGCGGCAGCATCACCTGGGGCTGCACCACGGCGACCCCGGGCACCTCGGCGATCGCGCGGATCCTCGCGGCCGGGAGCAGGCCGCCCGCGGTGAACCCCGCGCCCATGCCCATCCCACGGCCGGCGACGGAGATCTGCCCCAGCACGAAGCGGTCGCCGCCCTCGATGAAGCGGACGATGCGCTCGCTCATCGCGCCCAGGGCCACCAGCCCGGCCACCCCGATGGCGATCCCCGCCACCGTGAACAGGTAGCGCCTGACCCGGACGACGGCGCTCACCATTCGAGGCGGGACTCGGCCCCGCGGCCGGCCCGCCGGGCCGCCCAGACCTTGACTCGCGCCAGCGCGAACAACCCCTCCAGCGACAGACGCGTCCGCCACGGCATGCTGCCGAAGACGCCACCGGCGAGCACGCTCAGCACCGCGTCGACCATCCCGAAATAGTTTCGGGGCGCCAGGAAGAGCTCGAGGAACACCGGCTCGTAGTACTTGTGGATCATCCGGAAAAACGGCGTGACGCCCCGCCAGAACGCCCGCTCGTAGGGGGCGAAGCGCGCGGCCTCGAAGCGGCCGTCCGCGAGCGCCCGCGTCACCGCGCGCGCGGCCATCTCGCCGGATTGCAGCGCGATGTGCACGCCTCCCGAGAAGATGGGATCGACGAAGGCCACGGCGTCGCCCACGCACAGGAAGCGATCGCCCACCATCGGGCGGTTGACGTACGCGAAGTTCGCCGCCGTGTGCACCGGCGTGATGCGCTCCGCCGACTTCACGCCGTCGGCGACCCGACAGCACCGCGCGATCATGGCCTCGAAGAGGGCCTCGGTGGCGCCGCCCCAGCCGCGCGCAGTGCGCGCGTGCAGCACGCAGCCCACGCTGGTGACGTCGCCCGCGAACGGAATCCACCAGAACCAGCCGTCCTCGAAGACGTAGATCCGGATGTTGCCTTCCTCGATGCCGGTGGCCCGGTCCGCCCCCCGGAAATGGGCGAACAGCGCGACCTTGCCCAGGTTCGGCACCCGCTCGCGCCGGCCGATACGGGATGCGAGGAAGCCGTCGCGTCCGCTCGCGTCGATCAGCACCCGCGCCCGGAGCCGGCTCCGACCACGCTCGCCCACGACGTCGACGCTCACGCCGTCGGCGTCGAACGCGACGCTCTCCGCCGTCGCCGGCTGCCGCACGTCGACGCCCTGACTGCGCGCATGATCGAGCAGCAGCCGGTCGAAGTCCGCGCGCGGGACCTGATAGGAGTAGTGTGGCCACGGCTTGCCGCGCAGGAAGTAGAAGCTGTGCTCGCGGCCCGATTCCTGGTCGTGGAACGTCGCCCCGTATTTCACCTGGAAGCCGTGCGCGGTCACGCGATCGAGCGCGCCGAGCCGGCCCAGCAGCGGCAGCGTCGCCGGTAGCAGCGACTCGCCAATGTGGAAGCGCGGAAACGGCTCGCGCTCGACGAGCGCGACCCGATGCCCCGCGCGCGCCAGGAAGCCGGCGGCCGCGGCGCCACCCGGACCGCCGCCGACGACGGCAACGTCGTAGCGCGCGTCGTCGGTCCTCACGGCAGCGCGCGTGGCGCGGCGAGCGGTTGGCGGGACTCCGTCGCCGTCACGTCCAGCCGGTCGGGCGCGTACACTCGATCCACCAGCGGCGTGACGAGGTCCGGCGCGCGGCGCCCGGCCAAAATCTGGGCCGCGGCCAGCATCAGCACGATCGGCGTGGCCAGCACACCCGACGCCGCGACCCACGCCCGCCGGTGCCGCGGATGCCGCCACCAGCTCGCGAGCCGATCGAGCGCGCGCTGCCCCGCCACCGCGCCCACGGCGGCCGCCGCCAGCCCGGGCGATTCTTGCCCGCGTCCTGCTTCGACCATCGCGGCGTGGCGTGCCGCCAGCCGGTCTCCGTGGAAGATGCTGGCCACCGTGCGGCCGGCCACCGCGCCCTCGTACCCCCAGCGCACAAGGATGCGACCCGCGAGGTAGGCGCCGATGGCCACGCCGTCGGCGACGGGCCGGAACCGGCTGCGCTGGGCGACCCGCGGCCGGACCGCGACCGGGACCTCGTGCACGGGCACGCCGCGCGCCGCCGCCGCGACGAGGACCTCGGTCTCCAGGACGAATCCCCCACGCCGGAGCACGACGGTCTCGAACAACGTGGCCGGGTACGCGCGGAATCCGGACTGCGTGTCGCCGAGCCGCTGTCCGGTCACCCACGTCACGAAGAAGCCGGCAACCCGGATCGCGTTCAGCCTTCCCGCCGGCAACACCACGCCCGGGCGCAGCCGTCCCCCGACGATGATCGCATCAGGGGCGGCCGCCGCCGCCGCGAGCACCGCGGGAATGTCCCCCGGATCGTGCTGCCCGTCGCCGTCGACGGTGACGATCACGTCCGCGCCGCGCCCGCGCGCGGCGACGAAGCCACTGCGCAACGCCTGGCCCTTCCCGAGCCGGCGTGGATGGCGCACGACCTGCGCGCCCGCGCGCCGGGCTTCGGCCGCGGTGGCATCGGTGGAGCCGTCGTCGACGACGAGGACCGGTGCGTAGCGAAGCGCCCCGGCCACGACCATGGCAATCGAGGGCGCCTCGTTGTACGCCGGGATGACGACCCAGGGCCGCGGCGTCGATCGACTCATGCCGGGGGCGGCCCCACCACGAGCGCCACGTGGGTGCCGCCGCGCGCGAGTCCGTGCACGAGCCCGGGCGCGCCCGGGCCGAACGCATCACCGCCGACGCGCTCGAGCGGGTCACCCGGCAGTCGTCCCGCGCGCGTCGACCATGCCGCCGCCGCCACGCGAAGCGCGCCCAGTCCGGCGTGGTGGCCGACGGTCTCGGTCAATGACACCCCCGGGCGCCCGCGCGCAATGCCCGCCGCTCGGAGCACCCCCTGCTCCCAGCGGTCGCGCGCCACGTCGCCGTTGGCCGACGAGTAGAGCCAGGCAATCTCCGACGGTGCGCACCGGGCCTGGCCGAGCGCGCTCGCCACCGCGCGCGACGTGACGCCGCGGCCCACCCCGTGAGGCCGGGCGACGAGCGCCCGCCAGGCGGTGCCGCGGATCTCCCCCAGTGGCCGGGCGTCGCGCGCGCGCGCGTGCTCCCAGGACTCCAGCACGAGATACGTCGCGCCTTCGCCCCGATCTCCACGGTCGCCGAGCACGCTCAGCATTTCCGCGCAGAGCGCGTCGAGCTCGTCCACCCCCCCCGCGAGCACGGCATCCATCCTCCCGGCCGCGATCGCGCCCGCCGCGTAGGCCACGGCCAGCTCGCCCGCCACCGTCGGCGCATTCAGCGTGAGCGACAGCGCGCGCGCCCCGACCGCGATGGTCGTCGCCGCCGCCATCGTATTCATCACCGTGTTGGGAAACAGCAGCGGCGAGCATCCGCTCGGCCCCGAGCCGAGATAACCGTCGGCGAACTCGATCGTCGAGCGCAGGTCGCCCATCTCCGTCCCGACCACCAACCCCAGCGAGTCGCCGCCCGGCAGCCCGGCGTCCGCGAGCGCGGCTCGGGCCGAGACCACGCTCATCCGACACGGCCGCGACAGCCGCCGCGCTTCCGTTCCGTCGAGCAACGTCTCGAGGGCGCGATCGTCGATCCGGCGTGGGCGCTCCGGGCGCGGCCCAAGTCCCGCGAGCCAGGACGCGATCGCGGTGGAGTCGCCATGGAGGGCGGGGTTGATCGTGCCGACGCCGGTGATGACGACGCGGTGCTTCATGTGCGGCGGAACAACAGGGTGACGTTCTGGCCGCCGAAGCCGAAGGAGTTGGACATGGCGTGATCGACCACGACGTCGCGCGCGGTGCCGGCCACGCAGTCGAAGGGGACGTCCGGATCGGGCGTGACGAGATGCGCCGTGGGCGGAACGCGCTCGCGGACCAGGGCCAAGACGGTGGCGATCGCCTCGAGCGCGCCGGCCGCGGCCATCGTGTGGCCGATCATCGATTTGGTCGCGCTCACCAGGGGGCGGCCCTCCCCGAACACGGCAGCGAGGGCGCGGGCCTCGATCCGGTCGTTCTGGGGGGTCGCGGTGCCATGGGCGTTGACGTATCCGATCTCGGACGGCGTCACCCCCGCGGCGGCCAGCGCCGCCCGCATCGCACGCGCCATGCCGTCGCCATCGGGATGCGGCGCCGTGACGTGAAACGCGTCCGTGGTCGACCCGGCGCCCGCGAGCTCCGCGTAGATTCGCGCCCCGCGCGCGACGGCGTGGCTCGCCTCCTCCAGGACCAGAAAGCCCGCGCCCTCGCCGATCGACATGCCCTTGCGCTCCCGGTCGAACGGCCGGCACGGAGCGGGATCGAGGAGCTTGAGCGCGTTGAACCCCATGTAGCAGATCCGCGTGAGGGCGTCGGCGCCCCCGGCCAGCGCCACCGACACCACGCCGTCGGCGATCAGCTCGGCCGCCGCCGCCACCGCCGCGGCGCCCGAGCTGCACGCGGTCACGATCGTCGCCCGCGGTCCTTCCAGATGCAGCCGGTGGCCGAGCATCTCGGCGTGGGCGCTGGGAAGGATCGGCCGCAGCGTGCCCGCGACCGGCATCGGTCCGCCGCGCCGCCGCGCCCAGTACCAGCCTTCGGCTTCGAGCATGCCGCCTCCGACCGCGCCCACGACCAGCGCGGCGTCGCGCCGCTCCGCGGCGGCCAGCCCGGCGTCGTCGAGGGCCTCGCGGGCGGCCCCCAGGGCCAGCCGATCGGCGCGAGAGCGCCGCGCCGAGCCCGCGAGGGGACCGGGCACCTCGGCGGCCAGACGGCAACGGAAGCCGGCGGTGTCGATCAGCGTGACCGGGCGAATCGCGCAGGCGCCGGCATCGAGTCCGTCCCAGTACGTCTTGACGCCGGCTCCGAACGGACTCACGGCGCCGAGACCGCTGACGACGATGCGCCTCATGCCGCGCCCGCGCGGCCGGCGATGAACCGGGCCAGCGTGTCGAACGAGGCGAAGTGGGGCGCGAGGTCCTCGGACTCGTCCAGCGTGATGTCGAAGCGCTCCTCGATGGCCAGCGAGAGCTCGATGAAGTCCAGCGAGTCGAGGCCGATCGAGCCGGCCACGCCTTTGGGCAGCGGCGTCTCGAGGGCGACGTCGGCCACCCGCGCCGGCTCGAACCGCAACCGGCTCACGAGCAACGCCTTCAGCTCGTCCATCACTTCCTTCGGCTCCACGTGGCCTCCCGTCTATCCCCGAATGGCAAGCGCGGCGCGGCGGCCGCGCCACTCCGCGGTGAGCACCCCACGCGCTTCGCTCTCGCCGGCGAGGGCCAGCGCGATCAATGGCGCGCACGCGAACGTCTCGCCGGCCCGCCGCCGTGCACGCGTTTCGAGTGGCGACGGACCGCGCCCCCGCGACGCGACCGGGGGCTCGACCACGAGCTCCCCCTCACCGGGGACCAGCAATGCGCAGGCGGCGGCTTCGACGAGCGGCGTCGGCACGCGGAACCGCGCGCGCGCATAGAGCTCTTCGCACTCCGCGAAGCTTTCCACCGCGAGCACGAGCGCTCGCTCGCATTCACCGCGCGCGACCGCGCGCCCGCCCTGCCAGAGCGCGTCGACCGTGGTCACCGCACCGCCCACCAGTATGACGTAGCCGCCGCGCAGACCGAACTCGATGGCGACCTCGGCCGCGACCGCGCTCGGCGCCGTGTACGGAAAGTGCAGCGCCCCGATCGGCGTCGACGGCGCCACGAACTCCCGATTGGCGGCGCCATAGGCGGCCGCGGTCACGTAGACGAGCGCCGTCCCGTCGCCGGCCAGGGCGGCGCGATCGAGCCGCGTCCGGCGCAGCATCGCCTCCACCGCCGCGACCCCCATCAGGCACTCGCGCGTGGCCCGGCGAAAGCGGTCGCCCGCGATCTCGAGGCGCGGCATCGCGATGACGCGCCGGCCGGCGGCGGCCCGACGGGCATCGCCGGGCAACGCGGCGAGTCCTTCGCCCCACGCGGTCACGAGCCCGATGCCCGCGACCCCGACGCCGTTCACGCCGCGGCGCCTTCCAGCACGAGGGCGGCATTGCAGCCGCCGAAGCCGAGCGACGTGCTGAGGCTCACACGCGCGCGCGCCGGGCGCGGCACCGCGGGCACGTAGTCGAGACCACACTCGGGATCGGCCTCTTCGTACCCGAGGGTGGGCGGAATGAGGCTGTGCCGGGACGCGAGCAGGCACATGACCGCCTCCAGCGCCGCCGCCGCCCCCATCGTGTGGCCCATCGGGCCCTTGATCGAGTTGACGGGAATCGCCTCCGCGCGGGCGCCGAGCACCCGCCTGAGCACGCCGCTCTCGATGCGATCGTTGAGCGGCGTGCCGGTGCCGTGGGCGCTCACGAAGTCCACCGACGCCGGAGGGAGACCAGCGGCGCGCAGCGCGCGGGTGACGGCGGTCTCCAGTCCCCGTCCGGTGGGATCGGGCGCGGCGATATGCGAGCCGTCGCTCGTGCTCGCATGGCCGAGGAGCCGGCCCAGTCGCGGCCCGCGCCAGGCGGCGTCACGGGCGAGCAGCACCAGGCCGGCGCCTTCGCCGAGCAGCAGGCCGCTGCGCCGGCGGTCGAACGGCCGCACGCAATCGCGCGTCAGCGATCGGAGCGCGTCGAACCCGCGCATCACGAAGCGACACAGCACGTCGTAGCCGCCGGCCACCACCAGATCCGCGCGGTCGTCGAGCAGCAGATCGGCGCCGACGCCGATTGCGGTCGCGCCCGAGGCGCACGCGGTCGACACCGTGATGACGGGACCGTCGGCCCCCAGGTAGCGGGCCAGCGCCCGTCCGGGGCTGTCGTAGAGCGTGGCGGCTGCGCGCCGCGGCGTACGATCGCCGCCCAGCGCGTGCTCCAGCTCCTCCACCCCGCCGAGCGCGGTGCCCACCACCACGCCGAGACGCGCCGGATCGACGTCGAGCAGGGCCCGCGCGCACAGATCGTCGGCCGCGCCGAGGAGCAGGCGGCTCGCCCGGCAGGCCGGCAGCCGCCCCGGCCGACGCGGGTGCGGCAGCTTCTTGATCTCGCCGCCCCGGCCGACCCGCAGGTCGGCCACGGGAAACCGTTCGATCGCGGAGATGCCGTCGGCGCCCGTGACCAGCCCGGACCAGAAGGCGTCGAGGTCGGCGCCGATCGGCGTGACGGCGCCGGCGGCAACGATGGCGACCACCTCAGCGTGCAGAGGGCGGGCTCCACACATCGAAGAAGTTGAACCACTGCTCGGGGCGCGCGCTGACCGTCGCCTCCAGCAGCGCGACCCAGCGCGACAGCGCGAGGTGCTCTCCGTCGCGGGCCGGCGAGATCGGCGCACCGAGCGCGATCGTGTAGCGGCGGTCGGGACCGAGCAGGCAGAACGCGGGGACGACGTCGACGCCCGCGGCGCGGGCGAGCCTGAAAGGACCGACGGGAAAGAGCGCCTCCGCGCCGAAGAAGGGCACCGCGACGTCCCCGCGGCCCCCGAGCGCGCGATCGGCCTGCATGGCGACGACTTCGCCGCGTCGCAGCGCAGGCACGAGCGGCAGCACGGAGAGCGGATCGCGCCGAACGACGAAGCGGACGGGGACCGCCCCGCCCCGGAGCATCCGTTCCACGCCGGGATCCGCTTCGGGCGCGACGACCACGTTGACGGGCCGGGCCAGTCGCCCCGCCAGCAAGCGGCCGGCAAGCTCCCAGTTGCCGACGTGCGCGGTGATGACGACGAGGCCGCGCGCGGGATCCTGCGACGACAGGTGCCCGGCGCCGTCGACGCCGGCGAGGAGATGGGTGAGATCGCCCGCGCTGCGGTTGGTCGTGAGCAGGTCGGCGAAGCACATCGCGAAATGACGGAAGACGTCCACGGCGAGCGCGGCGCGTCGAGCCGGCTCCAGCGCCGGCGCCATGCGCGCGATGTTGGCGCGCACGGCCGCCGCTTCGGCCGGCAGCCACACCGCCAGCCGCGCCCCGAGCGCCGCGGCCAGGCGCAGACGCGCGCGACGCGGGAGCAGCGTGGCCAGGACCACCGCCGCGCGGTAGGCGCCCACGCGATTCAGGCGGTGGGTGTACCACGCCGGCGCGGTCCGCGCGTCGGGCGCAACGGCCGGCACCACGGCGCCGGTCACAGCAATGGCGAGTAGGACATCCGAAACACGCGGATGGGGCCGGGCCGCGTGTCGTACACGTCGGTGGCCTGGAACCGGCGCGCGCGCCCGTCCCAGGTGATCGTCCCCGGGCGCGCCGGATCGTTGGGGTCCCAGACGGCGAGCGCCGCGTCGTCGCCGCGAGCGCTCAGCGCGAAGGCCACCACCGTGTGGTTCAGCTCGGGGGTGGGCCAGTTCGTGACCAGCAGCTGCACGAGCCGACCCGCCGCCAGCTCGCCCCCCACCTCCCGCAGCACGCCCGCTTGATGCTCGTCGGTCACGTCGAACGTCACGCGCCAGTTGGTCCAGTGCACGAGCGTCCAGAACCGGCCACCGAGCCCGGCTTTGACGGCCGACTCCTCCGCCCGCGAGAACTCACGCAAGCTCGCATACCCCGGAATGACCACGCGCTGGGCCGGCGGCAAGGGCGGCTGCCACGGCGCGCGGGCGACGACCTCCCGGACGCGCGCCACGTATCCCGCGTGATCGATGCGCGGTTGCTCGGGCGCGAAGCGGGCGAACTGAGCGAATTGCCGAACGCCCCGGGCCATCACGAAGCAGTAGTTGGCATAGAGGTCAGGATCGTCGGGAGTACGCGAGCGGATCTCATTCGGAAACGCGAAGGTGTCCCGGTCGAACGCAAAGCCGGAGACGGTGACGTCGCTCGCGACGCGCCACCCCGCCGGCGGCGCCGACATGACGGCACAGGCCGCCGCCAGCAGCACGACGCCGGCCAAGAGAGCCGCGAACCCCGCCGGCAGCGGCGGCCCGCCCTTGCGAACTCGACGCAGCAAAAAGCTCACAACGTGTGATCTCGACTACCCTAAAGGCCGGGTCTGCCCAGGTCAAGGCCGCCGGCCGCCGCGTGCTATCCTCGGCACGTCGCAGCGCATGACCGGAACCACCGCCGCGCTCTATCGGCTGCTCTACGAGGGATTGCTCGCCCGCCTCCCCGAGTCCACCGCGGTCACGCTCGGTCAGCGGGTTCTCAAGGCCGTACCGCTCGACCGCGTGTCCATGTTCCGCCGCGAGGACCCCCGGCTCGAGACGGTGCTGGGCGGCGTGCGACTCCCGAACCCACTCATCCTGTCCGCCATGTACTACGACACACAAATCTTGAAACGCGCGATGGGGCTCGGCTTCGGCGCCGTCACCACCAAGAGCATCACCCGCCAACCCCGGCCCGGCCATCCCCTGCCGAACCTCGTGCGGGTGCAGACGGCGGCCGGGCCGGGACTCGTGAATTGCAATGGCTTCCAGAATCCGGGCCTCGATGCGTTCCGCGCGGCGATCAAGAGCGTGCCGCACCGGGTGCCGCTCATCGTGAGCGTGGCCGGCGAATCGGCCGAGGACTACGTGGCGGTGGCGAGCGGCCTGGCGCCGTTCGGCGATCTCGTCGAGCTCAATATCTCGTCACCCAACACCCGCCTCGTCTACACCTGGAGCGCGCGGCCGGCGGAGCTCCGCGGCGTGCTGGAGACCGTGCGCGCCGCCGTCGGCAAGCCGCTCATCGTCAAGATCTCACCGGACTTCGCGGCCGCGAACGACAAGGACATCCTCCCCGCGGTGCTCGAGGCGGGCATCGGCATCGTGAACTACGGCAACGCCCGGCGCGTGGACGAGCCGAGGCTCTCGCAGAAGGCCGGCGGGCTGTCCGGACCCGAGCTCTTGAGCGCGACGGTGGAGAACGTGCGGCGCACGCGCGCGCGATTCGGCGCGAGCTTTCAGATCATCGGTACCGGCGGCGTCGATTCGCCGGCCGGGGCGCGCGCGATCCTTGCGGCGGGCGCGACGGCCGTCGGCTACTTCACCGGATTCGTCACGCGCGGGCCGATTTTGGCGCGGCAGATCCTCGACGGCTTGCTCGCCGACGGTTGAGGGCGGCGCGACGCCGTCCCAACTGCCCACAGGTTGTCCACATGTCCACACCTATCCACATCCCCCGAAATCGCTCGGTCCGACGCGGCTTCGCGGGCTGGACCCGAATATATGACGGTCTGTTCGTCCACGGGTAGCCACAGGTGAGAGTTTGCCCATCATGACGGCCTCCGCGATGCCGGACGCGCCGAACAGACGCTGTTCATGCGGGTAAACGAGACCTTGACACTCCGAGCAAGCGGCCCGTAACGTGACCGACGCGTCGACGAAACGAAAACGCAATGCAGGGCGACATGCGGCGCATCAAAGAGGGACGGGCACTGATGGATGGAAGCCGGAAGCCCCTGGCGAAGGTGGAAGGCCGCCGTCGGATGCGACTCAGCGGTGTGACGGTGGTGTGGCGTGGCACGCCGAACCTCGACGACTGGGTCGCCTACATCGTGAACGGGACGCGGTCGAAGAAGCTGATCCTCGCCGACCACGCCTCCGAGCGAAAAGTGAAGACCTTGATGTCCCGCCTGCAAGGCCTCTCTCGGAAGGAGATCGAGAAGCTCGCCAAGGGCTGACGGGGACAGCAACCGCCCGCTCGCGCGGCCTACAGCCGGAGCGGACCGACCGGCGCCGCGCTGGCCGGGTTTTCCCGCCAGATCTTCGAATCGGCATCGATGTCGTTCAGATGAGTCCGCGCTCGGCCAGGCTCACGTAGCGGCCGCGGCCGACGATGACGTGATCGTGGATGCGCAGGTCCAGCAGGCGGGCGCAGTCCACCAGCTGCCGGGTGAGGCGCACGTCCTCGCGGCTGGGCGTCGGATCGCCGCTCGGATGGTTGTGGAGCAGGATGATCGACGCCGCCGATTCGAGGATCGCCGGCTTGAAGACCTCCCGCGGATGCACCAGGGACGCTGACAGCGTGCCCTCGGAGATCACGCAGTCGCGGAGCAGACCGTTCTGGGCGTCGAGCAGCGCGACCCGAAAGACCTCGCGGCGCAGATCCTCCATCAGCGGCGCAAACGCTTCGAAGACCTGCGCGGGTTGCGACAGCACGGTGCGCACTCCCGGGGTGCGCGCCCGCAGCCGCCGCGTCAGCTCGAAGGCGGCGGCCAGGCGCGCGGCCTTTGCCGGCCCGACGCCGTGTATTTGCGCGAGCTCGGCCGGCTCGCGCCCGGCCACGTCGGCCAGCGAGCCGTAACGGGCGAGGAGTTCCCGCGCGACGTCGATGGCGCTCCGGCCGCGGGCGCCGACGCCGAGCTGAAGCGCGAGGAGCTCGACGTCGGCCAGCGCCTCCGCGCCGTTCCAGTACAGCCGCTCCCGGGGACGATCGCTGACGGGCAGCACGGGCATCCTGTGTCCTGTCTAAAGCCACGGGCCGACGCCGTCAACGCCGCGAGTTCGATACACCTGCGGACCGCCGAATCTGGATGCGGCGGGGCTCGTCGCCGACACCCTCGAGGTGGACACGGATCGTACGCGGTGGCAGCAGCGGCTCCAGCTTGTCCGCCCATTCCACCAGCGTGACCCCGTCACCGTCGAAGAGCTCGAGCAGCCCGAAATCGAGCAGCTCGGTGAGCGTCGTCGTGCGGTAGGCGTCGACGTGATGAACGCGCAGCCGGCCCGTGTACTCGTTGACCAGGACGAACGTCGGACTCGTGGGACGGGTCGCCACCTCGAGCCCGCGCACCAGCCCCTGGACGAAGCAGGTCTTGCCGGCGCCGAGCGCGCCGGTCAACGCCACCACGTCCGCCGGCAACAGCGTTCGACCGAGGCGTTCGCCCACGGACTGCGTGTGCTCCGGGCTCGCGCTGACGATCTCGTCCGAGTCGGTCGTCGACGCCCCGGTCATCTGGCGCTCCCCGAGAGGTCGCGGAAGGCCTCCGGCAACGTCTCGATCACGTCGCTGGCCACGAGCGACTCCTCCCCCACCCGTGCGACCGCCAGGTCTCCGGCACGCCCATGCAGCCACGCCGCGGCCCGGAGGGCGGCGTCCCCCGCCATCCCGCGTGCCAGGAACGCGCCGACCATTCCCGTGAGGACGTCGCCGGTGCCGCCGCTGGCCATGCCCGGGTTGCCGGTGGGATTGAGCCACACGCGTCCGTCGGGCGCCGCGATGACCGTGGCCGCGCCCTTGAGCAGCAGATGGACGCCGTGATCGCGGGCAAAGGCGCGGGCGGTGGCGACACGGTCGCGCTGCACGTCGGCGACGCTCAGTCCGAGCATGCGCGCCATCTCGCCGGGGTGCGGCGTGAGACAACGGATGGCCGGCGCCTCCTTCAGCACCTCGAGGTGGCCGGCGAGCGCGGACAGCGCGTCGGCGTCGATGACGAGCGGACGATCGAGCCGGCGGGCCAGCGTCCGGGCAAGCTCCTGCGTTTCGGTGTCGAGCCCGAGGCCCGGACCGAGCGCCATCGCGTCGCGCGACTGCGCGAGCGCCATGATCACCGCCAGCGCCGCCAGCGCGGGGGTGTGCGCGGCCGTTTCGGGCAGCGGCTCCGTCATCGCCTCCAGCAGCAAGCCGGCGACGACCGGCTGCTGGCTGTCCGGTGTCGCGACGGTGACCAGCCCGGCGCCGCTCCGGAGCGCCGCCCGGGCCGACAGCGCCGCGGCACCCGTCTTGCCTCGCGAGCCCGCGACGACGAGGAGGTGTCCATACGTGCCCTTGTGCGCATCGAGCGGTCGCCGGGGGAACTCGGCGGCGACGTCCGCGCGCTCGATCACGAACGTCGCCACGTCGCGCGTCACCTCCGCGGCCGGGATGCCGATGGGCACGACGCGCACGCGGCCGGCATAGCGCGTTCCCGGCGGGACGACGAGTCCCTGCTTCAACCCGGCGAAGGTGACGGTGACCGTCGCGCCAACCACGGGACCCGCCGGCGCGCCGCCATCGGCCGGAAGCCCCGACGGAATGTCGAGCGCGAGCACGGGACGTCCACTGGCATTGATCTGCTCGATCGCCGCCGCGATGGGCGCTGCCGGCGCGCCCCGCGAGCCCGTTCCGAGCAGCGCATCCACCACCACGTCGGCGTTTGCCAGCGCCTCCGCCAGCTCGCGGACCTCCGTGACCACGCGCGGCCGGATGCCGGCGCGACGCAGGTCGCGGAGCTTCACCGCCGCGTCGCCCTGGACGTCGTCCGGCCGCGCGAGCAGAAGGACGGTTGGCCGGTGACCACGGCGCGCAATCCAGCGAGCGAGAACGAAGCCATCGCCGCCGTTGCCGCCCTTGCCGCAGACGACGGCGACGCTCGCCCCTCGACGCCCGCGCGACCGTAGCCCGGCGCCCGTGGTCGCGGCCCGGGTCGTGCGCGCGGCGCCCGCCCACGGTTCCTGCGCGTCAGCCAGGAGCTCCTGGAGGACCTCGGCCGCCGCGCGGCCGGCGTTCTCCATCAGCACCGCGCCGGGGATGCCGAGCTCGGCGATCGCGCGCCGATCGAGGGCACGCATCTCCACTGCGGTGAACACCGGAAGCAGCGCTACCTCCGCGAGGCGACCGACAGCACCTGGGCAAGGAACTCGGCGAGGATCGCGGTGTAGACCTCGCGCCATTCGGCCCGGGCCGCGCGCGGCAGCTCGATGTGCAGCGCGCGCGCCGGCAATCGGAAGATACCGTCGCGCTTGGCGCCGGACGCCGCGTAGAACACGGGATCGGCCGGCTCCACCAACACGCTCAGCCGCGGGGCCGTGGCGTGCGCTCTCAGGTGCGCGTCGCGAATCAACTCGAGCAGCGTGCGCAGGCGCTGGGCGTCCTCGCGATCGACGCCCACGGTGGCGATCTCCACCCGGTCCGCGGTCTCACCGCGGTTGTTGCCGTGGACTTCGACGTAGAAGCCGAGCGGACCCTGGGCGACTTCGCGCACGCGCTGCTCGTACGCGTCGTACACCTTCCGCGCCGCCTCCGTGGACGCCTCTTCGCTCGGCGGACGGCCCGGGATGCCCTCGAATGGCCGGTTCACCTGGTAGCGGCGGCCCGCGCGCGCGCGCGTATCCGGCTCCAGGGCGAACCCGCTCGCGATGACGAGCCCGAAGCCGGTACGCCGCGCCAGCTCGGCCGCGATCTCGCCCGTGTTGACGTCGGACGAGCCGTGGGGCGCGCCGATGACCGCCCCGGGGCGGCCGGCCTTGGTCGCGATGTAGCCGCGCGGGCGTTCGGGCTCCAGCGAGACGGGCTGCGCCGCGCAGCCGTAGAGGACCAGCGAGGCGGCGGCCACGCTAGCGAGGCGCGGGGCGCTCGGAATCCACCGGCTCATCATCGACCAGCATCGCCTGCGCGAGCGCGTAGTCGCCGTCGTGGGTGAGCGCGAGCAGCATCCGCCGACCGCCGCGGGCCCGGCCGATCTCCTGCGCGCGCCCGGAGAGCACGAGCACCGGCGCCTGCCCACGCGGCCGGCGCACTTCGAGCTCGCGCCAGTGGACGCCGAGCGACAGCCCGGTGCCGAGCGCCTTCAACCCCGCCTCCTTGGCCGCGAACCGCGCGGCGAAGTGCGGGACGGGATCGCGATGCCGCTGGCAATAGCCGATCTCGGCGTCCGTGAAGACGCGATGGAGGAACCGGTCCTTCCAGCGCTCGAGAACTTCCCGCATCCGGGTGACGTGGACGAGGTCGATCCCGATGCCGCGGACGTTGGTCACGCCGGGGCGCCGATGTGCCCGCGGATGACGCCAGCCAGCGCCTCGGCCATGGCGCGGATACGCGGGCCGTCCCGGCCTTCGATCATCACGCGCGCGAGGGACTCGGTGCCGGAGTAGCGAATCAGGATGCGCCCGCTGCCGTCCATCTCCGTCTCGAACGAACGGATCTGTTCCCCGAGGCCGGGCACCGAGTCGATGGGCGGCTTGGTGCGGACCGGGACGTTGAGCAGGACCTGGGGGAACTTCACGAGGCAGTTGGCGAGCGCGGCCAGGCGCTCACCGGTGTCCCGCATGACGGCCAGGAGCGCGAGCGCGGACAGGATACCGTCGCCGGTCGGCGAATGATCGAGGAAGAGGAGATGGCCGGACTGCTCGCCACCGAGGTTGGCGCCGAGCCGCTGCATCTCCTCGAACACGTAGCGGTCGCCCACCTGCGTCTTCACCACCTCGATGCCGGCCTCGCGCAGCGCCTGGTCGAGACCAAGGTTCGCCATCACCGTCGTGACGACCACGTTCTGCTTGAGCAGGCCGCGTCCCGAGAAGTGCCGGCCGGCAATGGCGAGCACATAGTCGCCGTCACGAATCTCGCCGAGATGATCGACGCAGATCAGGCGGTCGCCGTCGCCGTCGAACGCAAATCCCACGTCGGCCCGCGCGCGGCCCACGCGCTTGCGCAGCGGTTCGGGGTGGAGCGCCCCCACCCCCGCGTTGATGTTCACCCCGTCGGGCTTGGCCCCGGTGGCGATCACCCGCGCGCCGAGCCGACGGAAGACCTGGGGGGCGACGCGATAGGTGGCGCCGTGCGCGCAGTCCAGCGCGATCGTCATCCCGGCCAGGTCGAGCGGGAAGGTCCGGCACAGGAAGTCGACGTAGTACTTCTCGGCCCGGTCGTAGCTCACGAGGCGGCCGATGCCGGCGGCGCGCGCGCGGGGCGCGGTGTCCTCGCCGCCCAGCCGCGCCTCGATCTGCAGCTCCCACGCGTCGGGAAACTTCGCGCCTTCCGCCGAGAAGAGCTTGATGCCGTTGTCCTCGAACGGATTGTGGGAGGCGGACAGCACGATCCCGCCGTGCGCATCGAGCGCGCGGGTCAGCAGCGCGATCCCCGGCGTGGGCAGGACGCCGACCGTGTAGCAGTCCGCGCCCGCCGAGAGCAGACCGGCCACGAGCGCCGCCTCCAGCATCGGCCCGGAGCGACGCGTGTCGCGACCGATCACGACCCGCACGCGGTCGACCCCCCGCTCGGCCTGCAGGGTCGCCACGAGCTGCCGGGCGACGCGGTACGCGAGATCAGGAGTGAGGGGCGCCTCGTTGGCGACGCCGCGGATCCCGTCGGTTCCAAACAATCGGCCCACTAACGCTGTCCTCTCCGCCCCGCCTCGGCGGCTTCGGTTGTGACTTCGACGGTGACTTGCACGCTGCGTTCGCGGGTCGGGTAGACGAACTCGGGCAGCATGAGCCCGACCGTCTGCGACACGTTGCCGCGGATGCCGGAGACGTCGATGGGCACCGTCTCAATGGTACCTTGCCGCGTGATCGTTGACCGCGGACCTTTCACCGCGATCGCCGGAGGCTCCACGACGACGCGGGCCACCGCGTGCCCCGGGGCCGGACGGCCACGGAGCTGAGCGACGACGCGCACGGTGTCCTCGGCCGCGACGGCCAGGGACACGCGCAGCCGCGCCGGGATGATCCGGGTCACGGTGATCCCGGACACGATCTGGACGTTCTGCTCGGTGAGCTGGACCATCTCGTCGCCTTCCCGGCGGCCGCTGAGGTCGGCCCGCACCCGCGCCGTCGAGCGCGTGAGCTGAGACTCCGCCCAGCGCGGAACCAGGACGTGCAGGTCCACCGACTCGACGGGATCCCCGACCAGGATGAGATCGCGCGAGAGGCCGACGTACTCGACGGCGGCTGGCACCATGAGCTCACTGCGCTCTCCCGTCACGACCCACCCCCAGATCACGCCCGCCACGAGCAACGACAGAATCTTGAGCTCCCAATTCCGGGTGAACGCCCGCCTCACCGGATCCACTGGGACGGCGCGAGCAAACGCCAGCGCGAGCCCCGCACCGCGCTGGCGCGGCCCGGCGTCCGGCCCTCGACGAGCACGCCGAGCCGGGTGGCGAGGGCGGCCTCGTCGAGCATCGGTTCGAGCCGGCCATCGACGGCCAGGGACAAGCGCCCGGTCTCCTCGGAGACGACGACGGCCACCGCGTCGGATTCCTCGCTGATGCCGAGCGCCGCGCGATGGCGAGTGCCGAACGCACGGCTCACCGAGGTGCTCCGGGACAGGGGCAGGAAACAGCCGGCCGCGACCACCCGGTCGCCCTGGACGAGGACGGCGCCATCGTGCAGCGGCGAAGCGAACACGAAGAGGCTCTCGAGCAGGTCGGCGGAGACGAGGGCGTCGAGCGCCACCCCGAGCTCGGCGTACTGCCGCAGCCCCGACGTACGCTCGACGATGATCAGCGCCCCCGCCTGGCGCTCGGCCAGCCGCGCCGCGGCCCGCGCGACCTCTTCCACGGCGCGTCCGCGGCGCGCCGCCCCGCTGTCGAACACCGTGCCGAGCCACCGCCCCTGGCCGATGCGCGAGAGCGCCCGGCGCAGCTCCGGCTGGAACAGGACGACGACGACCACGACCCAGAAGGACCAGACGTGATCGAACAACCACTGGGTGCTGTACAGATCCAGCGAGCTGGCGGCGAAGGCCGCCGCCAGCAGCGCCACCAGCCCGATGGCCATCTGGGCGGACCGCGTGCCCTTCATCATCACGAGAATCCGATAGACGACGACCGCGACAATGAGAACGTCGAGCGCGTCCTTCCAGCGGAAGACCGACACCACGTTCATGCCGTAGTCTCCGGTGCCCGGGCCCGACGCAGCCGCTCCGCGACCCGGACCGCGTCGCGCGTCTCGGCGACGTCGTGCGTCCGGACGACCTTGGCCCCGTACAGCACCGCGGCGGCCGTGGCCGACAGCGAGGCGGCGAGGCGCTCGCCTGGATGGGACCGTCCGGTGACGGCGCCGAGAAAGGATTTGCGCGACACGCCAACGCACAGCGGTCGGCCGAGCCCGCGGAGCACTTCGAGCTCGCCGAGAACCGTCAGATCCCACTCCGCCCACGAGCGGCGCTCCTCGCGGAAGAACCCGATGCCGGGGTCGAGCACGATGCGGTCGTCAGCGAGCCCCACCGAGCGCGCCCGGCCCAGCGCGCCGGCGAGCAGCGCCCGCACGCCCTCGACCGGCTCGGTGGCGCCGGTGCCGCCCGGCGGCGGCAACGCCATGAGAACGACGCTCGCGCCATGGGCCGCCGCCAGCTCACCCACGGCGGGGTCGGCCAGCCCGCTCACGTCGTTGATCACGCGCGCGCCCGCTTCCAACGCCGCGCGCGCCGGCCCGGGCCGGGTCGTGTCCGCGGAAACGGGCACGGGAAGCTTGGCGACGAGGACCTCGATCGCACGCGCCAGCCGCGCCTGCTCTTCACCCTCGCAGATGTCGCCGCACAGGTAGGGTGCGGTGGAGCGCGCGCCGACGTCGATGAGGTCGGCCCCCGCCTCCACCATGGTCGTCGCGACGCGAACCAGGGTGTCGGCGTCGGCGGCGACAGATCCGCCGTAGAACGACTCAGGACTCACGTTGATCGCGCCCATGATCGCCACCGGACACCCGTCGCCAACGATCAGGCCGCCCAAGGAAGCCCGCACGAGGTCAGACACGTCCCACGATACCACCCGGCACGGTTGCTCAGACGCTCTCGAGCGCGGGCTTCACCCGCGCAATTCGGGGGGGGGGGGGAGTCCTAAGCCGGCGCCGGGGCTTCCTGGAACGGGCGAGCGCGGAGGATGCGCGCGATTTCCTCGCTGTCGAGCGTCTCGCGCTCGAGCAGCGCGCGGGCGAGGGCGTGCAGCTTCTCGAGGTGCTCCTCGACGATCTGGCGCGCGCGGGTGGCGCAGTCGAACACGATCCGCTTGATCTCGGAGTCGATCGCGCGCGCCGTGTCCTCGCTGTAGTCCTTCGAGCGGGCCACCTCGCGGCCGAGGAAGATGTGCTCCTCGTTCTTGCCGAAGGTGAGCGGCCCCAGCTGCTCCGACATGCCCCACTCGCAGACCATCTTGCGGGCCATCTCGGTGGCCTTTTCGAGGTCGTCGCCGGCGCCGGTGGTCTGCTGCTGCAGCACGATCTCCTCGGCGGCGCGCCCGCCGAGCAGGATCGTGATGCGCTTGACCAGATAGTCCCTGGAGTAGTTGTACTTGTCGTCGAGCGGAAGCTGCTGGGTCAGACCCAGCGCGCGCCCGCGCGGGATGATCGTCACCTTGTGTACGGGATCGGTGCCGGGAAGGAAGTCGGCGACGAGCGTGTGGCCGGCCTCGTGGTACGCGATCGTCCGCTTCTCGTCCTCGCTGATGATCATGGAGCGCCGCTCCACGCCCATCAGGACCTTGTCCTTGGCGTTCTCGAAGTCGAGCATCTCGACAAACTTCTTGCTCTGCCGCGCCGCCAGCAGCGCCGCCTCGTTGACGAGGTTCGCGAGGTCGGCGCCGGAGAAGCCCGGCGTGCCGCGCGCGAGCACCTTCAGCTCGACGTCGGGCGCCAGCGGGATCCGCCGCGTGTGCACGCGCAGAATCTCCTCGCGGCCCTTGACGTCCGGGCGCGAGACCACGACCTGGCGGTCGAAGCGCCCGGGACGCAGGAGCGCGGGATCGAGCACGTCCGGCCGGTTGGTGGCGGCGATGAGGATGACGCCCTCGTTGGTCTCGAAGCCGTCCATCTCCACCAGGAGCTGATTCAAGGTCTGCTCGCGCTCGTCGTGGCCGCCGCCGAGGCCGGCACCGCGATGCCGTCCGACCGCGTCGATCTCGTCCATGAAGATGATGCAGGGCGCGTGCTTCTTGCCTTGTTCAAAGAGGTCGCGGACGCGCGAGGCGCCCACGCCCACGAACATCTCCACGAAGTCGGACCCGGAAATCGAAAAGAACGGGACGTTGGCTTCTCCAGCGATCGCCTTCGCCAGCAGCGTCTTCCCGGTTCCCGGCGGTCCCACGAGCAGCACGCCCTTGGGGATCTTGCCCCCGAGCTTTTGGAACTTCTGCGGGTCCTTGAGGAAGTCGATGATCTCCCGCAGCTCTTCCTTGGCCTCGTCGATACCCGCCACGTCCTGGAACGTGACCTTGTTCTGCTTCTCGGAGACGAGGCGGGCGCGCGCCTTGCCGAAGGAGAGGGCCTTCGCCCCGCCCCCCTGCATCTGGCGCATGAAGAAGATCCAGACGCCGATGAAGAGCAGCATCGGCACCCATTGGAGAAATATTGCGTACCAGGGATTCGAGTCCGGCGGCTTGACCGCGATGCGGACGCCCCGGTCGCGCAGCATCTTGATGAGCTCCGGGTAGTCGACGATGTAGGTGCGGTGGGTCTGGGCGGAATCTTTCAGGGTATAGGTGACGAGGTTGCCGCGGATGACGACCGAGTCGACGCGGCCCTGCTCCACGGCCTTGAGGAATTCGGAGAAGTTGGGCGCCTCCTGGCCGCTTTGCTGCGCCCCCTGGAACACCGTGAACAGGAGGATCACGATGAGGCCGATCACCATCCAGAGGGCGAGGTTCTTGTAGACCTGATTCATGGGTCCTCAGTATAGCACCCGGGGTGCCATGACGCGGCGCGGCTCACCCCTCGAGCGCCGTGACGTGCGGTAGATTTCGGTAGAGTCCCTCGAAGTCGAAGCCGTAGCCCACCACGTATACGTTCGGGATCGTGAACCCGATGTAGTCCACCTGGACGTCGGCCTCGCGCCGCTCCACTTTGTCCAGCAGCACGCACACCTTCAGGCTCTTCGGGCGCCGGGCTTCCAGGTTGCGCTTGAGGTACGCCAGGGTGTGTCCGGTATCGACGATGTCCTCCACGATCAGGACGTGCCGGCTTTCGATCGGCAGTGACAGATCGGACACCAGCCGCACCACCCCCGATGACGTCGTCCCCGCCCCGTAGCTCGCCAGCCCGATGAAATCGGTCGTGAGGTCGATGGGGATGGCGCGGATCAGGTCCGCCATGAACAGAAACGCGCCTTGCAACACGCCGACGAGGATCGGGTTCAGGCTCGCATAGTCACGTCCGATGTCCTGCCCGAGATCGTTGATGCGCGCCCGCAGCTCTTCCGCCGTGATCAGGACGCGCCCCGGGCGGGGCCGGTCCTCACCGAGTGGTGACATACGTGGCGACGTGGCGTTCGGCGGCGATGCGGGCGGCGACGGCGCGCGCTTCGTCACGCGTCGCATAGGCGCCGACGCGCACGCGGAAGCGCGCGCCGTCCGCGTCGCTCTCCGCGATGTAGACCTCGTGACCGTAGAGTGCAAGGGTGGCGCGCAGCGCTTCCGCGGGCGGCCGATCCTTGAAGGCGCCGACCTGGATGGTGAACCGCGCCGCGGACGCCGAGTCCGCCAGTGCCGGCGTCTTTGCCGCCGGGCCACCGGTCGCCGTGGGCGGCGCGGACGGCGGGTTGGACGCCACGGCGGAAGCCGAAGCCGTGACCGACGCGCCTGATGGAGCCTCGATCGCCGGCGCGACCGCGGACGCGCCGGCGTCCCGTGCTGGCACGGCAGGAGCCAGAGCGGGGCGCGTCGGCACGGGGGCGGCGGGCGGCGCAGGCTTCGCGGGCTTGGGCGCGTTCACGGGCGGCGCGGTCAGCGGCGCGGTGAGCTCCTGATAGAACGTGAAGGCCGGCGCGGACTGCACGGGCCGGCGCTCGGAACGCCCGTCGCGGCGCCCCGCACTTTCCCCGGCGCGCGCCAGCACACTCGGCCACGTCGGCCACGTCCGCCCCACGAACATGCCGAGGCCGAAGGTCACCCCGAGCAGGGCGATGAAGCCCAGCATGAAGAGGACCGAGCCGACGCGACTGCGGCGGGCCCGGCGTCGCGCCGCCGGCATCACATGGTCTCGGGGGCGCTCACACCCAGCAGCGCCAACCCGTTCGCGATGACCTGCCCCACGGCCGCGCAGAGCGCCAGCCGCGCGTGCACCAGCGCCGTGTCGGGCTGGATCACGCGATGCGCTTTGTAATACGGATGAAAAATGCCGGCGATGTCTTGCAGGAAGTAGGCGATCCGATGCGGCTCGAGCCCTCGCGCCGACCCCGACACCATCGCCGGGTACTGCGACAGCCGCTTCATGAGCTCGCGCTCCTCGGGCAGCGTGAGCCGGGACAGGTCCACGTCACCACCGGCGGGCAGCGCGATCCCCTGCTCCGCGGCTTGGCGCGCGATGGAGCGGATGCGCGCGTGCGCGTACTGCACGTAGTACACGGGGTTGTCGGCCGACTGGCGCGTGGCCACCGCCAGGTCGAACTCGAGCGGGCTGTCGTGCCGCCGCGTGACGAACGTGAAGCGTGCAGCGTCGCGGCCGACCTCCTCGAGCAGCTCCTCCATCAGCACGAACTCGCCCCGCCGCTTGGACATGCGGACCGGCTCGCCGTCGCGCAGGAGCGTCACGAGCTGGATGATCAGCACCTCGAACGCCTCGGGCGGATGGCCGAGCGCCTGCATCGCGGCGCGCATCCGGCCGACGTGGCCGTGATGATCGGGGCCCAGGAGGTCGATGACCCGGCCGGCGTTCGCGAACTTGACGTAGTGATGGTTCGCCACGTCCACCGCGAAGTACGTCACCTCGCCGTTGGAGCGAATGAGGACGCGATCCTTGTCGTCGCCGAACTCCGTCGATCGGAACCACAGCGCGCCCTCGCTCGGGTACGTGACCCCCCGCGCGAGAAGATCGGCGATCACCTTCTGGTCCCAGCCACCCTCGGCTGAGCCCGCCCGACGGACGTCGTTCATCTCGGAGGTCCACACGTCGAAGTCGACCCCGTACTCGGAGAGCACCCGACGCTGGGCCGCGACCATCTTCCGGACGGCGTACCGACCGAGGACCGGCAGATGCGACCGGTTGCGGACGGAGTCGCCAAGGTGCCGCTCGAGATCGGCCGGCGTCTCGAGACCGAACTCGCGGCGGTATTCGTCGGCCAGCTCGATGAGGTATTCACCGGGATACCCGTTCTCCGGCAGCTCGGCCGACTCACCGAGCGCCTGCCGCACGCGCGCCTCGAACGAGCGCGCGAGCGCCTCGAACTGATTGCCGGCGTCGTTGACGTAGTACTCGGTGGTGACGGCGGCGCCCTCGGCCCGGAGAAGCCGCGCCAGCGCATCGCCCACCGCCGCCGCCCGCGCGTTCACGATCACGAGCGGCCCGGTTGGGTTCGCCGACACGAACTCCAGGCGCACGCGCTGTCCGTGAAGACCGTCGCCGCGCCCGAACGCCGGGCCCATCTCGAGCACCGTGCGAACGGCGCTCGCGTACCAGGCCGGCGACAGGAAAACGTTGAGGAAGCCCGGCCCCGCCACGTCCAGGCGCGCCACCTCGGGCACCGGCGGAAAGTGCTTCACGATGGCCTCGGCGATCTGGCGGGGCGCCCGCTTGGCCGTCTTGGCCAGGACCATGGCAACGTTGCTGGCGTAGTCGCCGTGCTCGGACTGGCGCGGCACCTCCCATTGACAGTCCTCGGGCGCGGGCAACCCGGCGTCGCCGAGCGCCTTCCGAACCCCGTCCGTCAATCGGCTGGTAATGCTGGTCACGAGACACGAACCGCCGCGTGTCGCGGCGACGGGAAAATCATACTCGGCGCTCCGCGATGGGCGAAGAAATTCAACTATCCATAAATACATGCCACAACCAGGGCGGTGGCTACGCTCGCGCCGAGGCTGAGACCGACCGCCGTCCGAAAGATGTGCAGGCTACGCGCAATGTCCTTTGCCTGAGGGGGCCGTCCGTCTCCCAGCCGATAGACACCCGGCTTTTCCAGCGTTACTCCGAGCGCGCCCGCCATCGCCGCCAGCGTCCAGCCCGCGTTGGGACTCGCGGTGCGGCCGCGGTCCCGCCGCAGCACCCGCAGCGCGCCGGCCATGTCCGCGCCGCTGAGCGGCGCGGCCAGCACCAGGGCCAGCGCGGCGAGCCGTGCCGGGAGCAGATTCAGGAGATCGTCCAATCTCGCCGCAACCTTGCCGAAGTACTCCAGGACGCCTTCCCGATACCCGATCATCGCGTCCGCCGTGTTCGCCACCCGGTAGACGGCGGCGCCGGGGAGGCCGAAGGTCAGGAAGCAGAGCACGGGTGCGAGCACGGAGTCGGTGAGGTTCTCGGCGACGGATTCGATGGTTGCCGAGGCCACCTGAGCTTCGTCGAGGGTGGCCGTGCCACGGCTCACCAGATCGCGACCCACCACGGCGCGCGCCGCAGTGACGTCACCCCGAGCGAGCTGCGCGGCCACGGCATTCGCCGCGCGTACCAGGCCACGGACGGCGAACAGGCTCTTGAGCGCGAGCGCCTGCAGCAGGACGCCGGCCGGCCCCAGGGACGCGGCCGCGACGTCGACCACCCACGCCGCGCACGCGGCGACGCCGGCCGTCGCGATCACCAGCATCCCGCCGGCCAGGACGAGCCGGACACGACCGCCGCGGGCCAGCGCGGCGCGACCACTCGCGAGGATCGCGCCGATCCACGCCACCGGGTGATACCGGTTCGGTGGGTCGCCGGCGACGAGATCGGCCGCCAGGGCCAGGACGACGACGAGCGCGCTCACCGCTCCTTCGCCGGCGGCGCCACGGACGGCGGCACGGTGCCCGTGAACGAGCGCGCGACGTCGTTCGCGGACGGCGTGCCCTGCGAGAGATCCAGGCCCACCAGCCGCCCGATCGCGCCAAGATCGAGCACCGAGCCGACGAGGTCGGCCAGCCGATCGTAGCGATGGCCCGCAGGCTGACGCGTGCCCCACGCGGGATGCGGGGTCACGCCGCGGCGCGCGGCAAGAGACGTCAGGAAGGCGCCGCGCAACTCGTCATCCGCGAGCACGCCGTGCAAATACGTCCCGACGACGTTCCCGGCCACCGCGCCATCGTCCACGCCGACACCGGCCGCGTCGAGAATGGTGAACGCCGGGTCGACCGGCGCCAGCGGCTCGGTCCGGCCGCAATGAATCTCGTACGCCGCGACGACCACCCCGCTCGCGGCGCCAAACGGGCCACCGGCGCCGACGCGCGCGCGCACCCGGACCGTGCGCTTGTCGGCCGCGAAGGTGGTCGCGACCGGCAGCAGGTCGAGACCGCGGGTCAGCGCGACCGCCGATTCCACGCCGTCCGGATCGGACAGCGTGCGCCCGAGCATCTGATAGCCCCCGCAGACACCCACGACGACCCCGCCTCGGCGCGCCGCGGCCCGAATCGCATCGGCGAAGCCGCGGGCGCGGAGCCAGGCGAGATCGGCCATCGTGCTCTTGCTGCCCGGCACCACCACCGCGTCGGCGTCCGCGAGGGCGAGGGGATCCCGGACGAAGCGGACGCGCACGTCGGGCTCGGCGGCCAGCGGCTCGAAGTCGTCGAAGTTCGCGATACGCGGCAGACGGACGACGGCGATCTCGAGGCGCGCGTCACCCGGCGGCGCGCCGAGCCCGGCGTCATCGAGGTCGAGCGAGTCTTCAGCGGGCAGGAGCCGCTCCGGCACGTACGGGACCACCCCGAGAACCGGTACGCGGGCGCGACGCGCGAGCTCCTCGATCCCCGGTTGCAGCACGGCGAGGTCTCCGCGGAAGCGGTTGATGACGAAGCCGGCGATGCGCGCACGGTCGGCGGGCGGGAGCAGCGTGAGCGTGCCGACCAGCGCGGCGAAGACGCCGCCCCGGTCGATGTCGCCCACCAGCAGCACCGGCGCGTCGGCGAGGCGGGCCACCGTCATGTTGACGATCTCGTCGCCGGTCAGGTTGATCTCGGCCGGGCTGCCGGCGCCTTCGATGACGACCACCTCGTGCGCGGCGCGCAGCCGGGCCAGGCTCTCCGACACCACCGGGAGCAGCTCCTGACGCCAGCCGCGGTACTCGGCGAAGGTCGCGCGCCCCCGCACGCGTCCGCGCACGACCACCTGCGAGGTCATGTCGGACTCCGGCTTCAACAAGATCGGGTTCATGTCCACGGTCGGCTCGATCCCGGCCGCGGCGGCCTGGGCCGCCTGCGCGCGACCGATCTCGCCTCCGTCGGCGGTGACCGCGGCGTTGAGCGCCATGTTCTGCGACTTGAACGGCGCCACCCGGTAGCCGGCTCGCGCGAAGAGTCGGCAGAGGGCGGCGGTGAGCATGCTCTTGCCCACGCCCGAGGCGGTCCCCTGCACCATCAGACAGCGGGCGAGGCTCACAGCCGACCGCGCGGGGCGCTCACTGGAGCTGGAACACCACGGGCACCCGCACGCGCAGCGTGCGCGGGGGCAGGTCGCGCGGAAACGGCTGCGCCGGCACCCTGCGCACCGCCTCGATCGCGGCCTCGTCCAGCAACGCGTGCGACGACGATCGCACGATGGCCACGGTTCCTACGGCACCCGCGGCGGTGATCACGACCTCGACATGCACGGTGCCTTCGAGCCCGCGGCGGCGCGCCGCCCGCGGATAGCGCAACGACGACTGGATGCGGTGCCGCAAGCCCGCCAGATACGGGGCGTACTCCGCACCTAAGTCATCGCGCAGGCCGGGGACCGCCGCCGTCTGGCCGCCACCGGTCGACGAGCCCGCCGCGCTCCCACCTCCTCCCGTGGCGCCCGGTGCGCCCGCGCCAGCACCGGCACCGACCCGCGCCAGGGCGGATCCCGAACCGGTGGCCGATCCGGAAGCGCCGCGCTCACCCCCGACGGACGCCGAGCCCAACGCGCCGGTCGCGCGCTCCGGCGCCGAAATCGCTGGCGGCGCCGGCGCGGCAGCGGGCTCGCGCGCGACGGCGGCGGACGTCGCGTCCGGCACCGCGCGTGCGGGCTGCCCGGGCGGATCGATGGGGGCGGGGACCACCTCGTTCGCCGTGGACGACGGCTCCGTCGTCCACGGCGACGCTGAAGGCGGCGGCTCGCTCACCGCGGGCGGCGCGGGTGGCGCCGTCCGCGTCGGCGCGGCGCGGGCGGCGGTGTCGCGCGCCGGCGCTTCGCGAGGTGGCGGACCACTGCGTTCGCGAGCGACGGATGCGGTGGCGCCGGGCGGCGCGGCGGCACGCGCGCCACGTGGGGGGACGGATGGGCCCGGCGACGACGCCGCCGCCGCTGGACCGGCCGACGACGCGGAGCGCGGCGTCTCCATCTCGTTGGCCATGGTGAGATCGAAGACGAGATCCGGCGATACCGAGTGGCCCGGGACGAGCGCGAGGGTGGCCAGTCCGATCGCGCCGTGGAGCGCGAGCGACACCACGATGCTGAGGGCGGTGCGACTCACCCGCGCTCCCGGATCCAGCGCCGCACGCCGTGGCCCACGGCCCAGCGCGTCGCGCACGCCGCCGCCCAGCCCAGCTCGCTCACCGGGCCGCCGAACCGGCAGCGGGCACCGCGGCCGGTGGCGGCGACGACGACCGCGTCCGTCGACGTGCCGCTCGCCGTCGTTCCGTCGGCGGCTTTGACGCCCGCATCACCCAGCGCGAGCGCCTTGGCCTCCGTCACGGTGATGATCAGATTGACCAGGGCCGCCGGCTCGGGATCGGCGTCGACGATCACGATGGTGTTGATGGTGGACGGCTGCCACGCCGCGACCGGACTGCGTCCGGCCGCGGTCGCGTTCGACAACCCGGTGGTGACGATGGCGACCGCGCTGAGGCCCGCCGCCGTCGTGGTGGCCACTTCCATCTTTTCGGTGGCGGCGCCGGTGAGCAGGCCGACCACCGGCGAAATCAGCCGGCGCCGTGCGGCGAACGCGCGCAGCAGGGCGTCGGTGTCGGCGCAGTGGAATCCCTTCGGCACGTGGACGTTGACGATCGTGCGGGCCACCCCGAAGCCGCCGCCGAGGACGGCGGAGGACACGACACGCACGGGCTCGTCGGCGATGACGACCACCGCCTCCGCATCCGCCTCGAGCCTGATCCCTGCGATGGGCATCGTGTCCTCCGCCCGATCCTCGGACCGGGCCTCAGGGAAAGTACGCGCGCAGGCCGACGAGCGCGTTGAAGCCCGGGGCCTTGAAGCCCTTGACCTCGTCGTACGACTCGTCGGTCACGTTCTCGATCCGCGCCGTCAGCTCGAGCCGCTCCAGCTTTCCGACCCGGCCCGACAGCAGATACGTGCCGCCCACGTCGATCCGATGGTAGCCGGGATTCTTTCCGACGGCCGCCGACTCGAACTGGCTCGAGGTGACGTGCGCCTGCGCGAACAGACTCAGCCGCGGCCAGGGCGTGACCTGCACGCCGGTGTTCCACCGATGACGCGCGAAGCGGCGCAGCGGCAACCCGGTGGAGATGTCCTCGGTGTCCGTGTAGGTGTAGTTGACCCACGCGAGGACCCAGTCGAGCGGCTCCGCCTCCACGTACACCTCGACGCCCTCGCTCTGGGCGCTGCCCACGTTGAAGGGCAGGAAGGTGTTGTTGCCCGGGTTGAACACGAACTGGATCAGGTCCTGGAACTGGTTGTGGAAGAACGTGAAGCCGAACCGCAGCCGGTTGGTGAACAGCTTCTCGTCCGCGCCGAACTCGTAGCTCTCGCTGCGCTCGGGCTGGAGGGCGACGTTGCCGAAGCCCGGGAAGAAGAGATCGTTGAGGGTCGGGGCCCGGAAGCCCTTGGCCCACGCCGCGCGCAGCTTCGTCCCCGTCTCCTTGATGAGGAGGGCCGCCGACACCTGCGGCGTCAGCGCGTCGCCGAACACGTCGTTGTCCTCGTAGCGAAGTCCGCCCAGCACGAAGACGCGATCGAACAGCCGGATCTCGTCGTGGCCGAAGACGCTGACGGTGTTGATCTCCTGGCGGAACGCGCCCCGGTTGCGGCCGCGCTCGTTGCGGTGCTCCACGCCCACCGTGAACGTGTCCCAGCTCGCGAGATCGAAGGAGTTGATCACCTCGAACTCGCGCCGGCGCGTGTCGATCTGCGAGATCGTGGAGAAGGTCTCCGGCGGCGGCGGGTCCTGGAACCCCTGGTTGTTCCACCACTGACCGTAGCGGGCGTTCAGCCGCCACCAGTCGAAGACCTTCTGCTTGTACGCGAGGTTGTAGAGCCACGTCTCCGTCTGTTGCTGCGAGTTCGGATCGAACACGGTGCTCGGAAACGTGGTGTCGACCGGCACGTCGGTGCTGGTCTTCCCGTACCGGCCGGAGAGCGACAGCTCGCCGCCCCACGGGAAGTCGTAGCCGATGCGGCCGCCGAACGCCGTCTGCTCGGCGTCGTCGTTGTCGAAGCGCCGGAGATTTCCGCGCGTGTCGTAGTGGCTGGCGGAGACGTTGAAGTTGAACCGGCCGAACGCGCCCTGGAGGTTCGCCGTCTCGCGGAACGTCTCGTAGCTGCCGCCCTCGACGGACACCGAGCCGTGCGGCGTCCCCTGCCCCTTCTTGAGGATGATGTTGACCACGCCGCCGATGGCGTCGGCGCCGTGCAGCGCCGACTGGGGTCCGCGCACGACCTCGATCCGTTCGACCGCGTCGAGCGACAGCTCGGACAGGTCCATGCTGCCCAGGGTCGGGCTCTTCACCCGCATCCCGTCGACCAGGACCTGCACCTGGTTGGCGTTGGCGCCGCGGATCTTGATGCTCGTGGCCTTGCCGAGGCCGCCCGAGCGCTGGATCTCCACCCCGGGCACCATCCGCAGCGCTTCCTCGATCTTGCTGATGTTCAGCGTGCGGATTTCTTCTTCGGTCACGATGGTGACCGAGGCGCCCACCCGCTCCGCCGGCGTCTCCACCTTGGTGGCGGTCACCACCACGGGATCGACCGGCTGCGCCGGCTGGGCCACGGCGGCCGGAGTCGGCAACGGCAGGAGCATCAGCAGCAACGTCGGCAGCATCGTGGGGATGAACGTCCGCATCGCGTCACTCCTTTTCGGCGAAAGGGTGCAGTCTGTGATCTCGGATAGGTCTCCTGACTCGTGGATCGTCGCGGGTGCCCGGCCTTCCCATCCGCGCAGCGGACAGTGGCTCGCGAGGGGCACGCGCTCCCCACTCACAGTGGCGCGACCGTGCCGGCTTCTCTCCGGCTTCCCTTGATCCGAGAACGGCTCACGACCGGACTTCGGTGTTCCCACCTCCTTTCGGTAGTGGCTCCGGATACACGACGTGGACGACGGGGCGGCCGGTGGCGACATTCTCGTCGACGACGACGGCGCACCCGTAGACGGAGGCAAGCAGCGCCTCGTCCAGGACTTCGGCGGGCGCGCCGACGCGGACCGCGCGGCCCCCGGCCAGGAGCAGCAAACGGTCGGACACCTCGGCGGCCAGGTTCAGATCGTGCGACACGAGGACGATGGTCAGTCCCTCGTCGCGGTTGAGTCGGCGGAGCAAGCCGACGCACTCGGCCTGGTAACGCAGGTCCAGATGCGCCGTCGGCTCGTCCAGCACGAGCAGGCGCGGCCGCTGGGCGAGCGCCCGGGCGAGCACCGCGCGCTGTCGCTCGCCTCCGCTGAGGGCGCCGAGCGGCTGGGCGGCGAGCGGCAGCACCCCGGTCGCCTCCATGGACTCGCGCGCGACGGCGCGATCGGCCGACGTCTCGAAGAAGCGGCGCGGCGCGTGCGGATAGCGCCCCATGAGCACCAGCTCCTCCACGGTGAACGGCATTGCGGGGGGCAACTCCTGGGGCACCACCGCGATGCGCTGAGCCAGACGCCAGCGCGGCCACTCCGACAGCGCCACGCCCTCGACCAGCACGCGGCCATCCGTCGGGTCCAGCACTCGCGTCAGCAGCCGGATGAGCGTCGTCTTCCCCGCGCTGTTCGGCCCGATCACCCCGAGGATTTCGCCGGCCCCGATGCTGAAGGACAACCCGCTCAACCCGAACCGCCGCGCCGGCGCCGGGCCCGGATACCGGAAGCCGACGTCGCTCAGCTCGACCAGCGCCGCGCTCACGGCAGTCCTCCGCGATATCGGGTCCGCAGCAAGTACACGAAGAACGGCGCGCCGCAGAACGACGTGATGACGCCGACCGACAGCTCCGCGGGCGCCACGATGTTCCGCGCCAGCGTGTCGGCGCCGAGCAGGAAGATCGCGCCCCCCACGAACGCCGCGGGAACGAGGAACCGATTGTCGGAGCCGAGCAGCATTCTCAGGACGTGCGGGACGATCAGCCCCACGAAGCCGATGGGGCCGGTGAACGCGACCACCGCCGCGGTCAGGAGCGCCGCGCCGAAGAAGATCTGCCGCTTCAGCCGCTCGGCGTCCACGCCGAGCTGGACCGCCGACTCTTCACCGAGCGCGAGCACGTTCAACTCGCGCGCGCGGAGCAGGATGAGCAGGACGCCGATCGCGGCGAGGACGGCGAACACGAGCAGCGAGGCCGGCGCCACCGGACCGATGTTGCCGAGGAGCCAGTGGATGATGCCGCCGAGCCGATTGATGTCCACCAGCGACGTGATCACCGTGATCGCCGCGGAGAAGAAGACGCCGACGATCACGCCGGACAGCAGCAGCGTCGGCACCGGGAACCCGGCCTGGGTCGTCGCCACCAGGTAGACCGTGATCCCGGCCACCAGCGCGCCGGCGAGCCCGAACGCGACCAGGCGGAACGTGTCGCCGAGCCCGGCGCCGCCTCCCGTGAGCTGGGCGACGACCACGCCAAACGCGGCGCCGCTGGAGACGCCGATGACGGACGGCTCGGCCAGCGGGTTCCGCGTGAGCGCCTGGAAGCCCACGCCGGCGACGGCGAGCGCGCCCCCCGCGATCGCGGCCACGGCGATCCGCGGCAAGCGCAGGCTCAGCACGACGACCCGTTCGGTCGAATCCGCGGTGGCGCGGCCGGCGAGGACCTCGATGACGGCGCCGGGCGTGAGCCCGGCGCTGCCGACGAACAGGGCGGCCGCCACCACCGCGGTCAGGCCAAGACCGAGGGCGATGAGGACGCGCGCCAGCCGCGCCTCCGCGGTCACCGGGACCCCGACAAACTCACCGGACAGCCTCCGTCCTCACCGGAACGCCTCCGGGTGAATCGCCCGCGCGAGCTGATCGAGGCCGTCGACGACCCGGGGCCCGTACCGGTGCAGGATGCCGCCGTCGACCGAATGCAGCCGGCCGGTGCGCACCGCGGGCAGGCTCTTGAGCCGGTCCCATTGGTGACGCTGCTGCATGCCCGTGCCCGAGCCGTGGTCGGCGAGAATGATGACCTCGGGTGCGCGCGCCACCGCCGCCTCGATGCTGAAGCGCGGGTAGTCGCCGGATTGCGCCGACGTGATGCTGTCGCCACCCGCGAGCCCGATCAGCTCGGTGATGAGCGACGCGCGCGCCGGGACGATCAGCGGATCGGGCCAGAGCACGTACAGCACGCGCGGACGTCGCAGGCTCTTCACCGCGGTGCTGACGGCGTGGATACGCTGCGAAAGCCGCGCGGCGAGGGGCGCCACCGCATCGGCGCGGCCGGTCAGATGCCCGAGCCGGCCGACGGCGTCCAGCATCTCACCGACGTTGCCGGCGTGGACCAGGTAGACCGGGATGCCGAGGCGGCGGATCTGGTCGAACGTCTCGTACCGGTTGCCCTCGCGGGTGCCGATGACGAGGTCCGGCGTGAGGGTGGTGATGACCTCGAGATTCGGCGCGATCATCCCGCCGACGCTGCGCTTTTGCCGGGCCGCCGGCGGGAAGTCGCAAAAGTCGGTGACGCCGACCAGGCGCTCTTCGCCACCGAGGGCGAAGATGATCTCGGTCGCGCTCGGCACGAGCGAGATGATCCGCTGCGGCGGCGCCGCCAGCGTGACCACGCGTCCAGTCATGTCGGTGAGCGTGAGCGCCAACCCTGGCCGCGGCAGCGCGGCGACGAGGAGCGCGAAGAAGACGACGCACGCTCCGAGTCTCGCCCGCGGTGGGCCGGCCGCTAGCATGCCGCTGCCCCGCGTGCCCGCGCGCACGACTCCACGAAGGCGGGCGCGAGCCCCGGCGCGGAGCCGAAGTGCAGATGCACGTAGCTCATGAGGGCCGAGCCGACGCGGTAGCCCTCGCTTTGCTCGGCGCCGGCGCGGCCGACCATCTGGTACACGCGGTTCACGTGCGCAGGAACCGGATCGATGGTGGAGGCGTGGAACTCGTGGCCACGCGCGATCGTCCCCGCCATCCCGAGCGCGCTGTCCGCGATCAGGCGAACCTCCGTGTACCCGAGCGCGAGGCGACCGGGGCGCATGCGCACGGTCGTCGGCAAGACGCCCGCCATCGAATGGGTAACGCCGTCCGCGTCCTCGAGCGCCTGCGCGAGGTACATGAGCCCGCCGCACTCGGCGTAGATCGGCCGGCCGGACGCCGCAAAGTCCGCGATCGCGCCCAGCATCGGTACGTTCTTCGCGAGACGGGCCGCGTGCAGCTCCGGATAGCCGCCGCCGAGATAGAGACCGTCGACCTCGGGCAGATGGCCGGCCGCGAGCGGGCTGAACTCCACGAGCGCCGCGCCGGCGCTGCAAAGGCGCTCGAGGTTTTCCGGATAGTAGAACTGGAACGCGACGTCGCGCGCGACACCGACACGCGCGCGGGGCGCCGGTAGTCCTTCCGGCGCCCGCCGCGGAACGACGAGTGGCGCCGCGAGCTCGAGCAGGCGATCGAGATCGATGCCACGCTCGATCGCGGAGACGAGCCGTTGCCGCCATTCGCCGGTGAGCACGCCCTCGACCGCGGTCACCAGCCCCAGATGCCGTTCGGGCAACGCGAGCATCTCGTCGCGGACGAGCGCGCCGACGGGCACCGCGCGACACGCCGACCGAATCGCTTCGGCGACCCAGCCCCCGTGGCCCGCGCTGCCGACACGATTGGCGATCACGGCCGCCACCCGCAGCTCCGGATCGAAGCGTTCGAAGCCGTGGACGACGGCCGCCGCGCTGCGCGACTGGGCGCTGGCGTCGATCACGAGCAGGACGGGCGCCCCGAGCCACTTGGCCATCTCCGCCGTGGAGCCGGCATCGCCGGTGGCGTCGGCGCCATCGAAGCACCCCATGACGCCCTCGACGATGGCGAGGTCGCAATCCGCGGCGTACCGGCCGATCGTGGCCAGCGCATGCTCGCGCCCGCACATCCAGCCGTCGAGGGTGTACGACGGCCGGCCCGTGACGAGCGTGTGGAATCCGGGGTCGATGAAGTCCGGCCCGACCTTGAAGGCCTGCACGACGAGCCCACGTCGGCGGTACGCCTCCAGCAGTCCGACCGTGAGCGTCGTCTTGCCCACTCCGCTCGCGGTGCCGGCAACGACGACGATCCGGCTCACGCGCTCGGCTCCCTCGGGCCGTCCACGCCCGCCGACTTGAACGTCGCCATTTCACCGTAGATCCGGGCCGCGGCCCGGGCCAGGTGGACGAACAGCGCCGCGCCCGTGCCTTCGCCAAGCCGGAGCCCGAGATCCAGGTATGGCGTGAGGCGCATGTGACGAAGGGCGACGTCGTGGCCGGGCTCGGCAGACCGGTGCGACGCGAAGACCGCCGCGTGGGCCGCCGGCGCCAGACCAAGCGCCACGAGCCCGGCGGCGCCGGAGATGAACCCATCGAGGGCGACCGGCACGCGCCGCGCGGCCGCGGCGAGCACGACGCCGACCAGGCCCGCGATCTCGAACCCGCCCACGCGGGCGAGCACGCCGAGCGCATCGCTCGGATCCGGCGCGTTGATCGCAAGCGCCCGGCGGACGGTGTCGACCTTGTGTCGCCACGTCGCGTCGTCCACGCCGGTACCGCGTCCCGTGACCGCCTCGGCCGGGGCGCCCGTCATGGCCGCGGTGATGGCGCTCGCCGCCGTCGTGTTGCCGATCCCCATCTCGCCGGTGGCCAGCAGATCGGCGCCCTCGTCGATCGCCCTGAGGGCCAGACGGGCGCCGGCCTCGATCCCCTGCATCGCCTGCTCGACGGTCATCGCGGGACCACGCGCCATGTTCGCCGTGCCGGCGCCGAGCGGGCAGCGGACGAGATCGGCCGTCGCCGCGACCGGGCTGGCGATGCCGAAATCGGCCACGACGACGCGGGCGCCGGCCTGACGGGCGAGCACGTTGATGGCCGCGCCCGCGCGCAGGAAGTTCTCCACCATCTGCGCGGTCACGACCTGCGGATACGCGCTGACCCCCTCGGCGACGACGCCGTGATCGGCGGCGAACGTGAACACCACCGGCCGCTCGATTCGCGGCGCCCGTCCGCTGAGCGCGGCCAGGCGCGCGGCCAGGTCTTCGAGCCGCCCCAGGCTGCCCGGCGGCTTCGTCAGCGTGTCGAGGTGCCGGCGCGCCACCGCCTCCGCGTCCGCGAGGGGCGCGACGATCGACTCCACCAGCGTGCGGAGCTCAACCCGTCTGGACACCGACGTCCCCTTCCACCCGCGGCGCCTTCACGACGACCGGAATGCCGGCGACCATGAGCGTGACCCGGTCGCACGCGGCGGCGACGCGCTGATTGACGAGGCCGAGGAGGTCACGGAACCGCAGGCCGTCGGTCGTCGGCGGGTGCACGCCTTCGCCGACTTCGTTGGAGACCAGCGTGAGCGCGCACCGCCGCTCGGCCACGACGCGGGCAAGCTCGTCAGCCCCGCTCAGGATCGCGGCATCGGGATCGCCGCGCAGCAAGCGGTTGGCGACCCACACGGTGAGGCAATCGAGCACGATGGTGTCCACGCGGCCGGCCAGCTCGCGCAGCCGGGCGACGACGTCGTAGGGCTCCTCGACGGTCAGCCAGTGGCGCGGGCGATCGGCCCGATGACGCGCGATCCGGTGGGCCATGTCGCCATCGCCGGCTTGCGCGGTGGCGACGAAGGCGACCCGCGCGTCGGCGGCGTGACGGTTGACGACGAAGCGACTCTTGCCGCTCCGGGCCCCACCGAGAACAAGATGCGACACGACCAAATCCCGGGTCCTCCCTCGAAGACCGGTTCGATGGTGCGCGCTCGGGGCAGGTCTCCTGGCTCTCGGATCGTCCTACTCCCCGCGCCTTCCCGACCCTGCGGCCAGTGGCATCCTGCGGGTTTCGTCCCCGATTACAGTGACGGGGTCGCGGCGGACTCGCACCGCCTTCCCTGGGGTCGGTCACCCCGGGCGCCAACAACGGCGGAACCCTAACAGACGGCGCGACCGGTCGCAACCACATCGCACGAAGCGGGGCACGAGCGCGCGGCATCGCGCGCGCGCACGCTCGGGCGCCGCGGAGCGGGGTGATCGTTGGGCGCAACGTGGCGCCCGGTCAGGTGGTGGCGTACGGGGAGTCGGACACGCGGTCAATCTGTTTGTCATCGCGGACCTCGGCACCATGTGGACGCCAAGGCCAGGGACATCAGGAACGTTCAGAAAAACATTCGCGGTGTCGTCGACCTCGAGTCGTTCATCACCTTCGAGGTGGCGCGCATCGTGGTGGGCGGGCTGATCTCGTCGACGGCCCTCACCTTGCTCGTCCTGCCGGCTGTCCACACCCTCCAGGCCCGACGCTCGGCGACCGACGCGATGTCCTGATACGCGACGGTGCGGCGCGCCGGGCCAGCCTGGATTATTCGTGAGCGCGCACACCGCGATCGACCGGGGGGCACGGCCGGAGATGGGGGGATGGGGTCCGCGTGACCCATGTCCCGCCACGCGAGACGACGACGTCGCCGGGTGGAATGGGAACGGCTCCCCGATGATCGGTACGCCGTCGGCTGTGGTCAGAGGACCCCGG
>JBGPXN010000184.1:0-9195 GCA_041492755.1 Methylomirabilia bacterium
GACGGCGGTCACGCGCAGTACTGCAAGGTCCCGGCGGCGAATCTCAAGACCATCCCCGATTGGATGGACTTCGACGAGGCCTCGACGCTGCCGCTGGCGTTCACGGCGGGCAGCGGAAACCTGACGGTCCAGGCGCCCGCCAACGCCAATCTGGCGCCGCCTGGCTACTACATGCTCTTCATCCTGGACACGAACGGCGTTCCGTCCGTGGCGGCGATCATGAGGATCAACTGAGCGATGAAAGCGGTCTACATTGCCGAAGCGGGAGGCCCGGAGAAGCTCATCTTTGGCGACCGCCCCGAGCCGGAAGCGGGTGCGGGCGAGGTCGTCGTTCGCGTGCGGGCGACGGCTCTGAATCACGCCGATCTCAGCATCCGCGCCGGTCGCTCGGCGACGGGTGGGTTGCCACGCATCCTGGGCCTCGACATCGCCGGTGAAGTGGCGCGCCTTGGATCCGGGGTGACCGGGTGGAGCCAGGGCGATCGCGTCGTGGTGGAGAACCGTGTGAAATGCGGAGCCTGCACGGCCTGTGTGCTCGGGCGCGACGAGTACTGCGAGCGACAAAAGCGGCTGGGCGGCGAGCTTGACGGCGGTCACGCGCAGTACTGCAAGGTCCCGGCGGCGAATCTCAAGACCATCCCCGATTGGATGGACTTCGACGAGGCCTCGACGCTGCCGCTGGCGGGTCACACCGCGTGGCATTGCCTCATCGAGCGCGTGCAGCTGCAACCCTGGGAGGACGTGCTGATCCAGGCGGTCGGCAGTGGGGTGGGCAGCTTCGGGCTCCGGATCGCCAAGGGCATGGGCGCGCGCGTCATTGCCACAGCGGGGAGCGACTGGAAGCTCGCGAAAGCGAAAGAGCTCGGCGCCGACGAGGTGATCAACTACACCACCACGCCGAAGTTCAGCCAGCGGGTCAAGGAACTCACGGATGGCCGCGGCGTCGACGTGGTGTTCGACAATGTCGGGGCGACGGTGTGGGACGAGAGTCTCGCGAGCCTCAAGCCGGGCGGCCGGCTGGTCATCACCGGCACGACCTCGGGCAGCCAGATCCCGTTCAATCTCTCCCTCATGCAAAGCCGCCCGTTGACGCTCATGGGCAGCGGTGCCCGGAGTCGCCGCAGCTTCGCGGCGATGATGCACATGGTCCACTACGGCGGCCTGCGTGGCGTGGTGGGGCGTACGTTCGACCTCGCCGACGCCGCCAAGGCGCACGAGGTCATGGCCGGCCGCGATTTCTTCGGCAAGCTCGTCCTGCGCGTGCCGTAGTTTTCCTCTACGGATGATCGGTCGCCGCGCGCGCCTCAGCCGACCTCGGCCCGGATCTTCGTGTGCAGGGCGCCGAGCGCGTCGATCATGGCGTCGACGGATCGCGCGCCGGCCTGGAAGATCGCCGTCGCGTTGATGGCGGCCCCCTGGAACCCCATCGCCTGGAGCTCGGTCACCCGGGCGGCGACGCGGTCGTGCTCGGCGTAGAAGCGCTTGCCCTCGGCGTCCTTGGGCGGGGTCGCCACCATGCAGTGCAGACCGATGGCGTCGGGATCGCGGCCGGCGGCTTCCGCATGGTGACGGATCGAAGCGATGGCGCGCCGGGCGCTTGCGGCGTCGGCGATCCCACCGGCGAGCCAGCCGTCGCCCAGTCGCCCGACCCGACGATAGGCGGGCTCCGACCGGCCGCCGATCCAGATCGGCAGGCGCTGGCCCTGCGGCGGCTTCGGCTCCATGCCCATCGCGACGACACGATAGTGCCCGTCAGCGACGTCCACCTGGGCGTCACCCCAGCAGGCCCGAAGCAGCCGGATGGCGTCGTCCATGCGCGCGCCCCGCGTGTGGAAGTCTTCGCCGAGCGCCGCGTACTCCGACTCCTGCCATCCGACGCCGATCCCCAGCCGCACCCGGCCCCCCGACAGCGTGTCGAGCGTGCTCACCTGCTTGGCCACGAGCGTCGGCTGGCGCTGGGGAAGCACGAGCACCTCGGTGCCGAGCGTCACCCGCGACGTGACGGCCGCGACGTACGAGAGCGTCATCAGCGCTTCCAGGATCGGCATGGTGGCCGGGTAGGGGCCCGGCGGCCGGCCTTCGATGGGGAAGCCCATCACGACGTGGTCGAACACGTCGATGTGGTCGTAGCCGATCTGCTCGACGGCGCGGGCGAAGCGGAGCACGGCCTCCGGACCTTCGCGGTACGACACGCTGGGAAACTCGACCGCGAGCTTCATCGTCCTGGCCCGGGTTCCTTTCAGGACGCGGTCCGATAGGCCGGAATCCGTCGATGGAACATCGCGAAGATCATCTCCCAGTCGCGCGCCGCGGCACGCGCATGTAGATGATCACGGCCGGGAAGGGACCGTTCTGCTCGGGGTGCGTCACGAACGTCTCCATTCGGCCGGAAGGCGTCTCGACGTCGAAGAAGCGCTCTCTCATGGCGGCTCTGGGGTGCTACACGTCCTTGAAGCGCTCGTTCATCTCCCGGATGCGGTCCTGCTGCGCTCCGGTCGCTTGATCCACCTCCAGCTGTCGCTGGCCTTTCTCGTCGCGGAGCTGACGGCAACGGTCGTTGGCGACGACGATCCACCGGTCGATCATCTCGATCCAGTGGCGCACGTGGTCCTCGGGGCTCCGGAACACCATGGCCGAGCCGTTGAAGTTGATGCGGCTCGGGTCGGCAAACATCGCAGTTTCGCCCGGCTTCTGGAAGAAGCGCCACCAATCGCGCGACGGAGGCCCGCTGAGGGTCACTTCCCACTCGTCGCCGTTCTTCGTGATCGGGGCGCTCGTCCGCAGGATGTCCGCGGATGCTCCTGGTCTCGGCATTTGAGGACCACCCTTTCTGTTCCGCGATGCCCAGCGTGACGGCGCGCTCGGACGCGTCGGCTCGAGGCGGCGTCGCGCGAGGTTCGAATTATATAAGAAGACCGGCGAGCCCGCCGGAGAGGGCTTCCAGGCTGGGTTCTGGCGCCCCGGCGCTGATTCGAGTGGCCCGCCGGGTTCCTTGTTATGTTACCTATGCTCAATCTCGAGATGAAGCGACGCGCGGGCATGCGTCAGGAGGGGCGATGGCAGAGCGACGAGTCTGGCTGGTTCGCCACGGCGAGACCGAGTGGAGCAAGAGCGGCCAGCACACCGGCCGCACCGACATCGCGCTGACGCCCAAGGGCGAGGCGCAGGCCACGGCGCTCGGCCGCCTCGTGGCCGGTCGCAAGTTCGCGCTGGTGCTGACGAGCCCGATGGGCCGCGCGCAGTCGACGGCCCGGCTGGCCGGTATCGCTGACGGCGCCCAAGTGACCGAGGACTTGCACGAGTGGAACTACGGCATCTACGAGGGCATCACCACCAAGTCCGTCCGGGAAAAGCAGCCCGGGTGGACGATCTGGACGACGCCGATTCCCGAGGGCGAGACGGTGGAGCAGGTGGGCGAGCGCGCCCGGCGCCTGATCGCCCGGGTCGAGAGCATCGACGGCGACGTCGCGCTCGTCGCGCACGGCCACATCCTGCGCATCCTCGGCGCGGTGTGGATGGGACTGCCGCCGATCCATGGGCGGAACCTCGGCCTGCACACGGCGACGCTCAGCGTGCTCGGCTACGAGCGCGAAACCCGCGTGATCGAGGTCTGGAACCAGGCGCCCGTCGTGGACCCCTGACCCTCTCGGGCCGCGGCCCGCTCGCTCGCGCGTCGAGGCCGGCGCCCAGTGCTCACCGTGGCCCGTCGGCGCCCGTGAACGCGCGCTGGAGGTCGACGCTCTCGGCGACGGCCGGCCCGGACCACGGCGGTGTCGAGCGCAATCCTGAACACACGCGGCCCCGGTGACGGCGGCGCCCCGTATGTTCGGGTGGGAGGACCGGCGCCTCAGAGCACTTGAAACAGATCGCTTCCACGAAGGGCCCGGTCGAACGTCGCCGTCTTGACGCAGCGGGCGGCATGGTTTCGCCAGCCGATGACGTAGTCGGCGAAGTCGCCGGGCCCGCGCCGATAGTCGGTGAGGGCACGGCGCACGACGTCCCGTTCTTCGACGACGAAGTCGGCGGTGTCGAGGATGCGTTCCAGGGTCGCGGCGATCTGCTCCCGGGCGAGGCGATAGGCGATATCGAGCACCCAGACGAGCTCGCAGAGCACGACCGTGGCAATTGCGCAGCGGTCCCCACCGGCCACGGTCTCGGCGATCAGGCGATTGGCGCGCTTCGTCTGTGCCGGCTCGTCCTGAGTGAGATAGCGCGCCAGAACGTTGGTGTCGAGACCGATCACGGCCGGCGGTGGCGTTGCCGGATCGCCGCGTCCATCGCGACGAGACTGACCGGTTGCCGCCCGGGACGATGGAGCAGCCCTCTCAAATCCTCGGCCCGGCCAGTGCCCGGCCGCACGAAGACCCGGCCGTCCTCGCCGATCACGAAGTCCAGGCGGTCTCCGGGCTTGACGCGGAGAAACTCGCGCACTGGCTTCGGGATCGTCACCTGTCCCTTGCTGGTCAGGGTCGTGGTGGGCATGTCCTTACCTCCGGGACGCATCCTTACTTGACGTAAGGATAACATGTGTCCGCGCTGGCCCGGGCGCGGAGGCGCCCGCGACGTTCATGTCCCGATCGCGCTACCCGCGCAGCGTTTTCATGACCTCCTCGTTCTCCAGCACGCTGCGCGGGCTACCCTCGTGAAGAATCTCGCCGCGATCGATCGCATAGAGCCGGTCGGCCACCCGGGCCGCGTTGGTGACGTTCGACTCCGCGATCAGCAGTGAGATCCCCATCGCCTTGATCTTCCGGGCGGCGTCGATGAAGCGCGTGACGACGACCGGCGCCAGGCCCTCGAACGGCTCGTCCAGTAACAAGATGGAGGGCGCGAGCGCCATGGCGCGGCCGATGGCGACCATCTTCTTCTGACCCCCGCTGAGATTCAGGCCGCGCCGGTCGCTGAACTCGCGAATCTCGGGGAAGAGCGACATGATGGCCTCGTCGACCACCGCCGCGGCGCCGGCGTCGTGGCGGGCCTCGGCCAGCCAGCGGCCGATCATGAGATTTTCCTCGACGGTGAGATCCGGGAAGATCCCGCAGTCCTCCGGCGCGTAGCCGATCCCCAGCCTCGCGCGCTCGTGCGCCGGCAAGCGGGTGATGTCGCGGCCCTGGAAGGTGACGGTGCCGGAGCGGACGCCGAGGAGGCCGATGGCGCTCTCCAGGGTGGTCGTCTTGCCGGCGCCGTTGCGGCCGACCAGGCAGACGGTCTCGCCGGCGCCGACCCGCAGGCTGAGCGAGCGCAGCACGTGGGCGGCGCCGCGGTACGTGTCGATGCGCTCGAGGCCGAGGAGCGTGTCGGCCGGGGTCACCCGCCCGTCTCCGTGCCGATCATGGTGGCGATGACCCGCTCGTCGCGCCGGATCTCTTCCGGGGTGCCGTCGGCCAGGATCGTGCCCTGGTGCATGGCCACGATGCGATCCGAATACCGGAAGATCACGTCCATGTCGTGCTCGATCACGACGGCGGTGATGCCGCCGGTGCGCACGATGGCGGTGACCACGTCCATGATCGGCGCTTTCTCCCGCGTGCTGACGCCGCTGGTGGGCTCGTCCAGGAACAGGAGCTTCGGCCGCAGCGCGTAGGCCACCGCGACGTCGAGGAGCTTGCGCTCGCCCTGGGAGATGCCACCCGCCAGCATGCGCGCCTTGCCGTCCAGCCCGAACTGGCGAAGCACGTCCATCGCCTCGTCGGCGACGGCCTGGTCGCGGTCGGCCACGGTGAAGAAGCTCCGGGTCTTGCCCTCGCGCGAGAAGATCGTGAGGGCGACGTTGTCGGCGACGCTCAGGTGGTCGAAGAGGTTCACGAGCTGGAAGCTGCGCGCGATGCCGGCCCGGATGCGCTCGGTGACGGACTGCTGGGTGACGTCGCGGCCCTCGAAGAGGATGCGGCCCTCGTCCGGCCGGAACAAGCCGCTGATGAGATTCACGAGGGTGGTCTTGCCGGCGCCGTTCGAGCCGATGAGTCCCAGCAGCTCGCCGGGCTTGACCGTGAAGTCGACGCAATCGACGGCGCGGTTGGCGCCGAACGACTTGCGGAGGCCCGTGGTGACGAGGAGGCTCACGACGCGCGCGCCACTCGGGCCCGGAGCTGAGCGAGCGTTCCGGCCACCCCGGCCGGCATCGCGAGCACGAGCGCGACGAGGACGACCCCGAGCGCGAGCTGCCAGTACACCGTGTGCCCCACCGCGTACGTCTCCAGATAGTTGAACAGGATGGCGCCGAGGATCGGCCCCGAGAAGGTGCGGAAGCCGCCGAGCACGGCCATGAACACGATCTTGCCGGAGAACGGCCAGTAGAGGATGTCGGGCGTGGTCAGCCCGTTCAGCGGCACCCACAGCGCGCCGGCGAGGCCGGTGAAGGCGCCGGAGATCACGAAGGCGATCCACCGGTACTTCCACACCTGCACGCCGACGAACTCGGCGCGCGTCTCGTTGTCGCGGATCGCCTGCAGCGCCTTGCCGAACGGCGAGTTCACGACGAGCCACATGACGGCGACGCCCACCAGGAACAGGACGAGGACGTAGTAGTAATAGCGATGCGCGATGAAGTCGAGCTTGTCCTGGCCCGGGCCGGCGAGGCCCCCGATCAGCGTCGGCGTCGGCACGCGCAGGCCATCGCTGCCGCCCGTGACCCAGAAGAACTTCAGGGCGAGGCTCCACAGGACCTGGGAGAGGGCGAGGGTGAGGATGCCGAAGAAGATGCGGGTGTAGCGGACGCAGACGATACCGAAGAGGCCGGCGATCAGCATCGAGCCCAGCACGCCGGCCACCACGAACACTTCCATCGAGCTTATGCCCGCGTACTTTACCAGCAGCGCGACCACGTAGGCGCCGGCGCCGAAGTAGGCCGAGTGGCCGAACGAGAGCAGCCCGGTGTAGCCCAGGAGCAGATTGAACCCGAGCGCGCCGAGGGCGAGGACGAGCCCGTAGCAGAGCTGGATGGTCTGGAACGGCGGCGCGATCGCCGGGAACGCGACCAGCAGCGCCAGGAGCGCGGCGCCCACGGCGAGCGTGCGGCGCGGAAGCAGCGGACGGGACGCGGGGCTCATGCGTGCCCGAAGAGACCAGCGGGACGGATGAAGAGCACGACGGCGGCGATGAGGTAGAGCACGGCCAGCTCGACCTCCGCGAAGTACATGATCCCGAGCGTCCGCACGAAGCCGACGATGAGCGCGCCCACCATGGCGCCCTCGAGGCTGCCGAGCCCGCCGATGACGACGACCACGAAGGCCAGGATCAGCGCGTCGACGCCCATGCCGAGGACCGCGCCCGAGATGGGCATCACCACCGCGCCGCCCAGTCCGGCCATGAGACAGCCGATGGTGAAGGCCTGCACATAGACCCGCTTGACGTTGATCCCGAGTGCGGCGGCCATGCGCATGTCCTGGGAGGTGGCGCGGAGCATGACGCCGAAGCGCGTGCGGTACACGAACGCCCACAGGCCGACGGCGGCCACGCCGCCGACCACGATCACGAAGATGTTGTAGGTGGGATAGGTGGCGCCCAGGACGGAGATGCTGCCGAGCGCGTCGGAGAGCGCGCTGGCCGTGAGCGGGTGCGCGCCCCACAACAGCCGCATGACGTCCTCGAGGATCAGCAGCAGGCCAAACGTCATCAGGAGCTGGTATTCCTCGGGGCGACGGTACAGCGGGCGCAGGAACGTCGGTTCGAGGATCGCGCCGGCGACGGCGGCGGCGACGGCCCCCGTCAGCAAGAGGATGAAGAGCAGGCTCACGTGCAGATGATCGGAGGCCAGGCCGATGACCCACGCGGCCACGTACGCGCCGAAGGCGTAGAGGTTGCCGTGGGCCATGTTGACGATCCGCATGACGCCATAGACCAGCGAGAGGCCGGAGGCGATCAGGAAGAGGATCGAGGCGTAGTAGAGCGAGTTCAGGATCTGGGTGAGGAGGGTGTCCACCGGGCGCTACCTTATCATCACTCGAGCCGCACCGACTTCACGTGCGCGTTCACGTCGTTGCCGTTCACGGAGACGGCGAGCAGCGCCGTGTGCGGGCCCGCCCGGGGCAGACCGTCGCGACTGAGCACGAACACGCCGTTGGCACCCGCCGAGACGGTGCTGGCCTTCACCACGGCGCCGTCGGGTCCCACGATCACGTAGCGGCACACGGCGATCGCGCCCCGGTCCTTCTGCGTCGCCGGACTGCCGACCGGCTCGGTGACGATCCGGTACTCGCGCGCGAAGCGCTCCACGCGCTGCGCTTCCGCGTGGACCTCGAGGCGATCGCCCCGGACCTCGACGCGGCCGATGTAGCCGTGAAGCGGAATGGGATAGCGGTTGAACGCGCCGACGCCGAGCGGGTAGCTGAAGTCCCGGACCACACGCAGCACGGCGCCGCCGGGTGACCACGTGTGGACCTGGTAGGGGCCGTTCGTGACGAGGAAGTGCTTGCGCTCGGCGGCGAACTCCCGGAGCGCCGCCCATCGCGCGCTCGCTTCCTTGGGGGTCACGAGCGTCTTCAGCGCGTCGGGTACGAAGCCGGCCGCCTCGAGCTCGGCGACCAGCGCGGTCAGTCGCTCGCGGAGCCGCGCGTCGCGCACGACGTCGAGCCACGGCACGCCGCGGCGCCGGGCTTCCTCGGCCGAGAATGCGGCGAGTCCGCGGCGGACCGCCTCCTCCATCAGCGCGAGGGCGTGCCAGGGGACGGTGCTCCACGGCGGGCTCACGGCGGCGAGCGCGTACGGATCGGGCAGCACGTGACCGAGGTACGCGTCGACGATGGGCACCTCGTACTTCATGCTGATCTCGCCGAAGCGCAAGACGTCCGTCTCGACCCTGACCACCTTCACGCCCAGTAGCCACTCGCGCGCGAGCGCGGCCGCGCGCCGCACCTCGGCATCCTGCGTGGGCCCCTGGCCGGCGCCCCAGCGATAGCCGAAGGCGAGCGCATAGAGCGCGTCCGCCGGCGTCATGCGCGTGCCGTCGTGGTAGGCCGACGTGAGCACGCGATAGGTCAGCCGCGCCTGCGCCGTCCGGCCGTCGCCGACTTCCTTCAGCAGCCCGGTCCCGGTCTCGGGCAGCACGGCGTCGCGCGGGACGTTGATGCGGCCGGGAACGACGGTCTCGGGCGGGCTCTGCAGGCGCACGCGGTTCTCGACCCAGCTTGCCGCGTACGGCTCGGGGAACATCGCGGGATCGGCGATCGCGGCCCACACCAGGCGGCCGGTCGGATC
>JBGPXN010000033.1:0-35877 GCA_041492755.1 Methylomirabilia bacterium
CAGGTCCTGAAAACGCTCGGACGTCGGACGCCCAGCCGCACGGCCGGGCTCACCCTCGACGGCGTGGACGACGAGGTCGGCCGGGTGGAGGCGCGGACCTGGCTCGACGTCACCCCGGAGGCGGCGGCGTCGGGGCTCGCGCGCGAGACGCTGGAGGCGCTGGTCGGCACGTACGGGCGCGGGTATTCGCGCGTCATCGAGCTCGCGGGCAAGGTGCCCAGCGGGACCGAGCGCTTGTGTCCGCGAAATCCCGAGATCGTGGCCCAGCTCCACCTGGCCGTGCAGGACGAGATGGCGCTGTCGCTCCAAGATTTCCTGCTGCGGCGGACGGGCATCGGCACCAGCGCGTGCCAGGGGCTCGACTGCGCGGAGGCGATCGGCCGGCGCATGGCCGAGCTGCTCGCGTGGACGCCCCGGCGCCTGGACGCGGAGCTCGAGGCGTACCGGGCCCACGTCCGCCGCTCGCACCGCTTCAAGGCCTGAGCGCGCGTGCTATAGTGCGGCACCAATTTGCGGCCGGCTAGGAGCATCGAGGAGCGATCAATGCAGCTCGTCATGACGCTCGGGGCGCTCGTTTTCGCGATGGTCGTTCCGGCCGCCGCCATGGCCGCGACCGAGATTCACTTCTGGCACGCGATGACGGGCCAGCTCGCCGAGGCGCTCGAGACGCAGGCCAAGCAGTTCAACGAGAGCCAGCGCGAGTACGAGATCAAGCCGCTGCGCAAGGGTAACTACGCGGAGACGTTGACCGCCGCCATCGCGGCCTACCGTCAGAAGAACCCGCCGCACATCGTGCAGGTCTTCGAGGTGGGAACGCAGACGATGCTGCTGTCGGGTGCCGTCTTCCCCGTCCACGAGCTGATGCAACAGCAGGAGATCAAGCTCGACTGGAACGACTTCATCAAGCCCGTGGTCGGCTACTACACGAAGGACGGCAAGCTCTACTCGATGCCGTACAACTCGTCCACGCCGATCTTCTACTACAACAAGGACGCCTTCAAGAAGGCCGGGCTCGACCCCGAGAAACCGCCCAGGACGTGGAAGGACGTGGAGGCGGCCGCGAAGAAGATCATGGCCGCGGGCGCGGCCAAGTGCGGGTTCTCCACCGGCTGGCCGTCGTGGACGATGGTGGAGAACATGCACGCGACGCACGACCAGCCATTCGCGTCCAAGAACAACGGCTTCGGCGGCGTGGACGGGGTCGAGCTGCTGATCAATCGCGAGTTCGGCGTCAAGCACATCGGCCAGCTCGCGACGTGGCAGAAGGACAACGTCTATTCTTACGGCGGGCGGGCGGGCGCCGCCGATCCGAAGTTCGTCAGCGGCGACTGCGCGATGTACGTCCAGTCGTCCGCGCTGATCAGCGGCTTCACCAAGGGCGTGAAGTTCGACTGGGGGACCGCCGAGCTGCCGCACTGGGGCGCGCCGTACAAGAAGGCGACGTCGATCATCGGCGGCGCGACGCTCTGGGTGCTCAAGGGCAAGCCGGTCGCCGAGTATCGCGGCGTTGCCCGCTTCCTGGAGTTCCTGGCCAAGCCCGAGCAGCAGATGTGGTGGCACGTGAACACGGGCTATCTCGCCATCTCCAACACGGCCGTGAAGAACCTCGAGCAGGGCTACCACTTCGTGCGCAACCCCAAGCAGTACACCGCGTTCGCCCAGCTCACCGGGCTGCCGCCGACGCCCCCCGCGGCCATGAAGGACAAGAAGTCGCCTCCCCCCAAGGCGGAGCGCGTCGCCACCCCGAACAGCCAGGGGCTGCGGCTCGGCAACTTCGTGCAGATCCGCGACACCATCGAGGCCGAGCTGGAGAACGTCTTCGCGGGCAAGAAGACCGCCAAGCAGGGCCTCGACGACGCGGTCGCGAAGTCCAACGGCCTGCTCAAGGAGTTCGCGTCGACCTACAAGCACTAAGGGGGGCCGGCCGGTGAAGCGGACGGTCTTCCCGAACCGCTGGCTGCCATACCTGCTCGTGCTGCCGCAGGTGCTGGTGACCCTGATCTTCTTCTTCTGGCCGGCCGGGAAGTCGCTCTACCTGAGCGTGTTCAAGTCCCCGCCGTTCGGCGGGCGCGACATCTTCGTCGGTCTCGACAACTTCGTCACGCTGCTCACGAGCGCCGAGTACTACGAGAGCGTCGTGAACTCGTTCATCTTCGCGGGCGGGGTCACCATCGGCAGCGTGGCGGTCGGCCTGGTGGTGGCGACGCTCGCCAACCAGAAGATCCGCGGCCTGCCCTTCTACCGCACCGCGCTGCTCTGGCCGTACGGCATCGCACCCGCGGTGGCCGGCATCATCTTCCTCTTCATCTTCCATCCCGCCTACGGGATCCTGCCCTACTTCCTCTCGTTCGTGACGGCGTACGAGTTCAACTGGCTGCTCAAGGGCTGGGTGGCGATGGCCCTGGTGATCGCGGCGACGGCGTGGACCCATCTCGGCTACAACATCGCGTTCTTCCTGGCCGGACTCCAGGCCATTCCCAGCTCGGTGATGGAAGCGGCCAGCGTGGACGGCGCCGGGCCCGTCCGGAAGTTCACCGCCATCATCGTGCCGCTGATCTCGCCGGTGACCTTCTACCTCGTGGTCGTCAACATGGTGTTCGCCTTCTTCAGCTCCTTCGGCGTGATCCACGCCGTCACCCAGGGTGGACCGGGCCACGCCACCGAGATCATGGTCTTCAAGCTCTGGAAGGACGGCTTCGTCGGGCTCAATCTCGGCTCCTCGGCCGCGCAATCGGTGATCCTCATGGCGGTGGTGATCGGAATGACGATGCTGCAGTTCCGCTTCGCCGAGAAGAAAGTCACGTATTGAGCGCCGCCAGCGCCGCCACCAGCGCCGCCGCCAGGACCGCCACGGTCGCCGCTCCGCGCATGGGCACGATGGTCGGGGTCGCCGTCGCCGAGCGGTCGCGGCCGCCCGTCGTGTGGGGCACCGTCGTCGTCCACCTGCTCCTGCTCCTCTCGGTGGCCGCGATCGCCTTCCCGCTCTACTACGCGTTCGTGATCTCGACCCAGGGAATGCAGGAGGTCATCCAGAAGCCACCCCGGCTGCTGCCCTCCACGCACCTGGTCGAGAACTACGTCGAGGCGTGGCGACGCTCGGGGATGGGCCGCCTGCTCGTCAACTCCGCGATCGTGGCGGTGACCGTCGCCGTCGGCAAGATCACGATCTCGCTGCTGTCGGCCTTCGCCATCGTCTACTTCACCTTCCGCGGCCGTCAGCTCGTGTTCTGGATGATCTTCATCACGCTCATGCTGCCCATCCCGGTCCGCATCCTGCCCACCTACGAAGTGATCGGCAATCTCGGCTGGCTCGACACCTACGCGGGACTGACGGTGCCGCTCATGGCCTCCGCGACCGCGACCTTCCTGTTCCGGCAGTTCTACATGACGATTCCCAACGAGCTCGCGGAGGCCGCCCAGCTCGACGGTTGCGGGCCGCTGCGGTTCCTGTGGTCGTTCCTGATCCCGCTCTCGTGGGCCAACATCGGCGCGCTGTTCGTGGTGCTGTTCATCTACGGCTGGAACGAGTACTTCTGGCCGCTACTCATCACCAACACCGAGGAGATGCGCACGGTCATCATCGGACTCGAGCGGCTGATCCCACGCTCCGGGACCGAGCTGCCCACCTGGAACCTCATCATGGCCGGCGCCATGATGGCGTTGCTGCCCCCGGTCGTCGTGATCATCTTCATGCAGCGGTTCTTCGTGAAGGGCCTCGTCGAAAGCGAGAAATAGTCCATGCCGACCCGTTTCGTGGCGCACCGCGGAGGCGCGGCCCGCTGGCCCGAGAACAGCCTGACCGCCTTTCGCGGCGCGGTGGCCGCCGGCGCCCGCTTGCTCGAGTGCGACGTGCACCTCACCCGCGATGGCGAAGTGGTGGTCATCCACGATCCGACCCTCGACCGCACCACCACCGGGAAGGGCGCCATCGAAGAGCGCACCGTGGCCGAGATCCAACAGGTCCGCCTCCGTACGAAAGACGGCGGCCCCAGCGACGACTCCGTACCGACGTTCCGGGAGCTGCTCGCGGTGGCGGCCCCCGCCGGCGTCACCTTGCTGGTGGAAATCAAGACGCCCGGACCGGACGTGCACTACGTCCGGCGCGACGGCGGGATTCGGGCCGTGCCGGGCCGCCGCTATCCGGGGCTCGAGCCGAAAGTGATGGAGGCGCTCGGCCAGGCTGGCGCGGCCGCGCTCGTGATGGCCTTCAACCCCGAGGTGCTCGGTGAGATCCGAACCATTGCGCCGCAGCAACCGACCGCGCTGCTCGTCGATCGCCAGCACGTCCTTGTTCCGGGCGCGACCGGCGTGGACGCGGTAGCCTGGACGCAGGCGGCGGGCGCGACGTTCCTCGGCCTTCACCATTCCCTTTGCGACGCCGCGGTCATGGTGGCGGCACGCGTGGCGGGCGTGCTCGTCGCCGTGTTCACCGTGAACGAGGAGACGGAAATGACGCGTCTGGTGGGCATCGGGGTGGATGCGATCATCACCGACCGGCCCGAGCTGATCCCGCCGGGTGCCGGGCCATGAGGTCCGCGATGCGCGCGCTGAGCATCGTCGTCGTCTTCGCCGCGGCCACGGCCGCGCTGGCCCAACCCCGGGTGGCCGGTCATCGCGGCGGGGCGCTGTTGTGGCCGGAGAACAGCCTGCTCGCGTTTCGTCAGGCCGTCGCCGCCGGCGTGGAGTTCCTCGAGACCGACGTCCACCTCACGGCCGACGGCGAGCCGGTGATCGTGCACGACCCGACGCTCGACCGCACGACCAACGGCCGCGGAGCCGTGCGCGACGTCAAGCTCGCGGACCTGGGTGCGCTTCGGCTCCGCGCGGCGGAGGGAGCCGTCACCGACGAGCCGATCCCGACGCTCGCGCAATTGCTGGACCTCGTGCGCCCCTCCTCGGCCGAGCTGCTGCTCGAAATCAAGGTCGGCGCGGACCGCCGGCGCTATCCGGGCATCGAAGAGAAGGTGCTCGCCGCCATCCGCGCGCGCGGTCTCACGCCGCGCATCGTCATCATGGGATTTCAGCGTGAGACGGTGCAGCGGATCCGCGAGCTCGATCCCGCGATTCGCACGGCGCTGCTGGTGGCCCGCATCCAGATCGATCGCGCCGGCGTGCCTCCGGTCGAGGCGGTCAAGTGGGCGAAGACGGTGGGAGCGACGGCGCTCGGCCTGCAGCACACCGCGGTGGACGCCGCCGTGGTGGCCGCCGCGCGGCAGGCCGGCATCCTGCTCGGCGCGTGGACGGTGAACGACGAGGCGGAGATCCGCCGGGTCTCGGAGCTCGGCGTCGACATCGTGATCTCCGACCGTCCGGACCTGGCGAAGCGGCTGCTCGGGAGATGACGCGGCGGGCGCGGGCGTTGATGGCGGCATGACGGTCCGCCGCTACGTCCTGGCGCTGGACCAGGGGACGACCGGCTCGACCGCGCTCCTCCTCGACACCGATGGCCGTGTGCGCGCCCGCGGTTACGCCGAGTTACCGCAGCACTACCCGCGTCCGGGCTGGGTCGAGCACGATCCCGAGGAGATCTGGGGCGCCACCACGCGCGCCGCGGGGGTGGCGCTCGCGGAAGCGGGGGTCGCGGGCCCCGAGGTCGCCGCGATCGGGATCACCAACCAGCGCGAGACGACGATCGTGTGGGAGCGGGCGACGGGTGCGCCCATCCATCGCGCCATCGTCTGGCAGTGTCGGCGCACCGCCGAGCGCTGCGACCGTCTCCGCGCGGCCGGACTCGAAGCACTGGTCCGCGAGCGCACGGGCCTGGTGATCGACGCCTACTTCTCGGGGACGAAGATCCAGTGGGTGCTGGACGCCGTTGCCGGCGCGCGGGCACGAGCGGAGCGAGGCGAGCTGGCCTTCGGTACGGTCGACACGTGGCTTCTCTGGAAGCTGACGGGCGGCCGGGTGCACGCGACCGACGTCTCCAACGCCTCCCGGACGATGTGCCTGAATCTCAGGACCGGCGACTGGGACGGCGACATGCTGCGCGCGCTCGAGATCCCCCGCGCGGTGCTTCCCGCCGTCATGCCGTCGGCGGGCGTGTTCGGTGAGACGACCGACCTCGGCTGGCTGCCGGCGGGCATCCCGGTGGCTGGGATCGCCGGCGATCAACAGGCCGCGCTCTTCGGTCAGGCCTGCTTCACGCCCGGCGCCGCCAAGAACACCTACGGCACCGGATGCTTCCTGCTGCTCAATACCGGCGAAACGCCGGTCACGTCGCGCCATGGACTCATCACCACCATCGCGTGGCGGATCGGCGAGCGCACGACGTACGCGCTCGAGGGCAGCGTGTTCATCGCCGGCGCCGTGGTGCAGTGGCTGCGCGACGGTCTTGGTCTGATCCGGAGCGCGGCGGAGACTCAGGGCCTCGCCGAATCGGTGCCCGATACCGGAGGCGTGTACTTCGTGCCGGCGTTCGTGGGATTGGGGGCGCCCTACTGGGACATGTACGCGCGTGGGACGATGGTCGGCCTCACGCGCGGCACGACGACCGCGCACATCGCCCGCGCGGCGCTGGAGTCGATCGCGTACCAGAGTCGCGACGTGCTGGAGGCGATGGCGGCGGATGCCGGCGTGCCCCTGCGGGAGCTTCGCGTGGACGGCGGGGCCGTGGCCAACGACTTTCTCTGCCAGTTCCAGGCCGACATCCTCGACATGCCCGTGCTGCGGCCCACCGTGATCGAGACGACCGCGCTCGGCGCGGCCGGTCTCGCCGGGCTCGGGATCGGGCTCTGGCCTTCGCTGGACGAGCTGGCGCGACGCTCCCGGATCGAGCGGACGTTCACGCCGACGATGAAGAAGTCCGCCCGCGATGAGCGGTACGGCAACTGGCGCCGCGCCGTCGAACGGGCGCGGCACTGGGTCACCAACTAAGGAGAGAACGATGCGACCACTGTCGTTGTTCGGCTGGATCCTCCTCGTCATGGCGCTGGCCGCCGGTCCTGCGTTCGCGCAGGCGCCCATCGAGAGCGAGCTGGTGCTGATCACGCCGGTGTCGAAGTTCATCCACGACGCCGCCCTCAAGGCGTTCGCCGACTACGCCAAGGACAAGTGGAACCTCACCGTGAAGGTCAACGCGATTCCCGCCGGCACCCCGATCGCTTACGGGCGGATCGTGGAGTGGAAGGGCAGGCCGGAGGCGGACATCTTCTGGGGCGGCGAGTCCGCGCTGTTCGAAAAGCTCGCGGACCAAAAGCTGCTGCAGAAGGTGGAGATCGCGCGGGAGGTCTGGGACTCGATCCCGGCCTCGATCGGCAAGCCGAAGCCCATCCCCCTCAAGGACAAGGACGGCTTCTGGGTCGGCACGGCGCTGGAGCCGTACGGTCTCGTCTACCATCCCAAGAAGCTCCAGCGGCTCGGCGTGGCGGCGCCGAAGGACTGGGACGACCTGCTCAATCCCAAGCTCAAGGGCGAGGTCGCGCAGTGCGCGCCCACGCGCTCGTCGTCGTCGAACGCGACCTACGAAGTCATGCTCTCGATCCACGGGGAAGACAAGGGTTGGGACTGGCTGAAGAAGCTCGCCGGGAACACGGGCCACTTCACCGCGCGGAGCCGTGACGTGCCCAACGTGGTCGCCAAGGGCGAGTACGCCGCCGGCTTCGCCGTGCCGTCCTACATGGCCTTCGAAGAGAAGCTGGCCGGCTTCGACATCAAGTTCGTGGCGCCCAAGAACTCGTTCGTGACGCCCGAGCCGATGGCCATTCTCGCCGGCGCCCGCAACCCCAGGGCCGCGCGCGCGTTCATCGAGTTCCTGCTCACCGAGCGGGGCCAGCGCGTGTTCATGGAGCGCGGGCTGTTCCCGATCACCCCGAAGTACAAGGTGCAGGGCGCGCCGGGCTCGACGGCCGAGATGGCGGTCGAGTTCACCGGGGGCGTGCGCTCCTACTTCGACGGCGAGATCGCCAACGTCTACGACGAGACCGTGGCCGCCAGGCGCTCGGAGGCGCTCAAGACGAAGTTCCGGAGCGACATCGAGGTGGTGTGGAAGAAGCCGTAACCTCGCACGGCGGGTGGTGGCCCCGGGGCGCGTGGTGAGGAGCGCGCGCGTCTCGTGAAGATCGCGCTCCGCCAGGTCATCAAGCGATTCGGCGGCGTGACCGCCGTCGACCGCGCCACCGTCGACGTCGGCGACGGCGAGCTCTTCACCCTGCTGGGGCCTTCGGGCTGCGGCAAGACCACGCTGCTCCGCCTCGTCGCCGGCTTCTACCGGCCCGACGGGGGCGAGATCTGGTTTGGCGACCGCCGCGTGGACGGGCTGGCGCCGTACGAGCGCAACATCGGCATGGTGTTCCAGAACTACGCGCTCTGGCCCCACATGACCGTGCGGGCCAACGTGACCTACGGGCTCAAGCTTCGCAAGCTCGCCGCCGACGAGATCCAGCGCCGCCTGGCCGCCGGGCTCGCGAAGGTCAACCTCGCCGGTCTCGAGGACCGCTATCCGGGCCAGCTCTCGGGCGGCCAGCAGCAGCGGGTCGCGCTGGCCCGCGCGCTCGTCCTCAATCCCGACATCCTGCTGCTCGACGAGCCGCTCTCGAACCTGGACGCGAAGATCCGCGTGCAGGTCCGTGCGGAGATCCGGAAGCTCCAGAAGGACCTCGGGATCACGACGGTCTACGTGACCCACGATCAGGAGGAAGCGCTGTCGCTGTCCGACCGTGTCGCCGTCATGCGCGACGGCCGCGTTCTGCAGATCTCGGCGCCCAAGGAGCTGTACGAGCGCCCGGTGAACCGCTTCGTCGCCGACTTCGTCGGGATCAACAACTTCCTGGCCGGGACCTGCCGTGGCACCGACGGCGACTCGCTGTTGGTCGACACCGCGCTCGGTCCGGTGCGGGCGCGGCGGCGCGATGGTCTTGCCGCCGGCGCCCGCTGCGTGCTGGCCGTGCGCCCGGAGAACATCGCGCTCGGCCGGACCGACGTCAATACGTTCACGGGCCGGGTGGTGCTGGCCTCCTATCTTGGCAACACGTTGCGCTACGACGTCGAGGTGGCCGGCCTCGTCGTCAAGCTCGACGTCCGCGATCCCTGGCACCACGAGCTGTTGCCGTCCGGCCAGGAGGTCACGCTCACGTTCCCGCCGTCGGCCGCCCTCGCCCTCCCCGACGAATGACGCGATCGGTCGCGCGCCTGGGATCGGCGCTGCCCGGCCTCGGCGTCGCGCTCATCTGGGCGTTCCTGCTCCTCTTCCTGGTCTATCCGGTGCTGCGCATCTTCTACGACGCGTTCAGCGACGAGGCCGGGCGGCTGACCCTGGTGAACTTCGTGGAATTCGCCCGCGACCATTTCTATCTGCGCTCGCTCTGGAACTCCATGCTGCTCGGCGTGGGGACGGTGGTCGCGACGTCGATCCTCGGCTTCGCCATCGCGTTCCTGCTCGTCCGCTACGATTTCGTGGGCCGCAACCTCTTCAGCTACCTCACGCTCATCCCCATCATCTCGCCACCGCTGGTGGGCGTGCTCGGCTTCACCTTCATCCTGGGCCGGGCGGGGACCGTGAACGTGCTGTTGATGGACGGGTTCGACCTGATCAAGCCGATCAACTTCGTGTACGGCGTGCACGGCGTGCTGCTGGTGGAGACTCTGCACCTGTTCCCGATGATCACGCTCAACGTGGTGGACGCGCTGGGCAAGATCGACCCGTCGCTGGAAGAAGCGGCGGAGAGCGTCGGCGCCCGGGGTTGGCGGAAGATCCGGACCATCACGCTGCCGCTCACCACGCCCGGCTACGTCGCGGGCGCGCTCCTGGTCTTCATCTGGACGTTCTCGGACTTCGCCACCCCGCTCGTCCTCGGCGTGCACGACCTCCTCGCCTCGCAGGCCTACCTCAACATCGTCCAGTTCGTGGACCGCCGGCTGTTCCGGATGGGCATCGTCATCTCCGCGCTCATGGTGCTGCTCGCCGTCGTGTTCCTCGTCGCCGCCCGGCGGTACGTGGCCATCAAGGACTACTCCTCGCTGTCCTACTCCCGCATCCCGCGCCGCCGGCTGAGCCCGCCGGGCCAGGCGCTGGCCGTGGGCTTCCTGTCGCTGGTGATGCTGCTGTCGTTCATTCCCTACCTCGGTGTCGCACTGGCGTCGGTGGGCAAGGGCTGGTCGCTCACGCCGTTTCCCGTGCAGTACACGCTGCAGTACTTCGAGCGCGTGATCGTCGAGACGCCCAAGTACATCTTCAACAGCTTCCTCTACTCCGTGCTCGCGGTGCTCATGTGCATCGCGGTCGGGGTGCCGATCGCCTGGATCCTGGCCCGGACACGACTGCCGGGGCGCGACACCCTCGATGGCCTGAACACCCTCATCCTCGCCATTCCGGGCACGGCCATCGGCATCGCCTACATCCGCGCTTTCCACGTCGACGTGCCGTGGCTGGATCGGCCGTTGACGAGCTTCTGGATCATTCTGCCGCTGGTGCTCGCCATTCGACGCCTGCCCTACACGGTCCGCGGATCGTACGCCTCGCTGCTGCTGGTTCATCGCTCGCTGGAGGAAGCGGCGGCCAGTGTCGGCGCCACCGGCGTGCGCTCGTTCCGCGACGTCACGCTGCCGCTGATCTGGCGCGGCGTGCTCGTGGGCTCGCTCTTCTCGTTCATGACGTCGCTGCAGGAGGCCTCCGCGGTGTTGTTCCTGTCGCTCGGCGGATGGGAGACGATCCCGGTGGGCATCTTCACGTTCTATATCGCGGGCAGCGCGAACGAAGCGGCCGCGCTGGGCGTCGTCCTCATCGTCGTCGCCGCCGTCAGCGTGATCGCGATCAACCGGATCGCCGGCACACGCATGGGCGGGATGTTCGGCTGAACGCACGTCAACCAAATCAGCGACTTGTCGGTTATTGTGCGGCCCCGGGCCCTGTGCTAGTGTTCGTCTTCACATGGCGGCCCGCCGGCAGCCATCGACGCTTCGAGCGCTCGGCGACCTCGCGCAGGTCGGCATAACCTTCGTGGTGGCGACGGCGCTCGGGTTGGCGTCCGGCTACTACCTGGATCGCTGGCTCGGCACGAGCCCCTGGCTCCTGCTCATCGGGCTGGGGTTCGGGATCGCGGCCGGCTTCGTGAACTTCTTTCGCAGCATCAAGGCGGCAGAGCGGAGCGAGCATGACCCTGAATGAGCTGACGTGGCGCGTGACCGCGCAGAGCGCGACCGCGCTCGCGGTGCTCGCGCTGCTGGCCGGCATCGTGGCCGGCCTTCCGACCGGCGCCGGCGTCGCCGCCGCCGGCGCGCTCACGATCCTCAACTTCCGCTGGCTGGTGCGCGGCGCGGTGGCGCTCACGTCGTCGGGCCGCGCGCCCCGCGCCGCGACGATGCTCGCGACCGGCGCGCGCTTCCTGGTGGCGTTCGGCGCGCTCGGCATCGTGCTCGCTTCCGGCCACGTGCAGCCGCTCGGCGTCATGGCCGGGTTCGTCGTGCTTCCGGTCTGCCTGATCGGGCAGGGGCTGCGCGCCTCGCGCGACATGGATTCCCAGGGTCACTGACCGATGGGCGCCATCGATCATCCCCCGATCTTCCACGTGCCGGGGATTCCCGACCACGTCCTGTACACGTGGATCGTCATGGTCATCCTCGCCGCCGTCGGCTTCGCGGCCACCCGCAGCCTCTCGCTGGTGCCCCGGGGCACGCAGAACGCCCTCGAAATCGTGCTCGAGCAGTTCCTCGCCCTCATCGACGACGTCATCGGCCCCGAGGGACGGCGTTACCTGCCGTTGATCGGCACGCTCGGACTCTTCATCGTCCTCGGCAACCTCATGGGGCTGGTGCCCGGGCTGGTCGCGCCGACCGCGAACCTCAACACCACCGCCGCCTGCGCCATCATCGTGTTCCTCGCGTATCACTGGATTGGCGTGCGCAAGCAGGGGGCGCTGAACTACTTCAAGCACTTCATGGGGCCGGTGCTGCCGCTGGCGCCGCTGATGGTCCCGATCGAGATCTTCAGCCACCTCGCGCGCCCGCTCTCGCTCGCCCTGCGACTCTTCGGCAACATGACGGGCGGCCACATCCTGCTCGCCGTCATCTTCTTCCTCATGGGCCTCGACGGCCTGCTCGGCTGGGCGCTCTCGGGGAGTGCGACGGGCGCGATCGCGGGCGGCCTGGGCAGTCTGCTCATGATCGCCTTCACCGTGGGGTTCCTGTACCCGCTGAAGATTCTCGTGTCGTTCCTGCAGGCGTTCATCTTCGTGATGCTGACGATGCTCTACATCGCCGGGGCGGTGGAGGAAGCCGAGCACCACTCCGAGCCACATTCCGCGCACCACTAGCAGACCACCACCCACACAGGAGGACGGCGTGCGACGTTCACTGATGTTCATGGCAGTCGCAGTACTCGGGTTGCCCGGCCTGGCCTTTGCGGCGGATGCACCCGCCGGCGGGAGCTGGGTGGGGCCGTTCGCGGTCATCGCCGCCGGCGTCGGAATGGCGATCGCTTCCGGCCTGTGCGCCCTCGGGCAGGGCAAGGCGGTGGCGGCGGCCGTGGATGCCATGGGGCGGCAGCCCGGCGCGGCCGCGCGCATCCAGACCGCAATGATCATCGGCCTGGCCCTCATCGAGTCGCTGGCCCTCTACGTCTTCGTCATCGCGGCCATCCTGTTGTTCGTCCAGCCGGTCAAGTAAGGCCCAACGGCATTCCGGTCGGGCACCCGGCGGGGTGCCCGACCACTGTTGTCGATGGCACGCCGGCCGAGCTACCGCCTTCCGAAAATCCCGGAGATGACGGTGCGCCGTCTGTCCGTATACACACGCTGCCTGCAGCAGCTCGAGGAGGACGGCGTCAAGACCGTGTCCTCGCAGGAGTTGGCGGAGCGCTTCAACCTCAACTCCGCCCAGGTCCGCAAGGACCTCGCGTACTTCGGCGAGTTCGGCGTGCGCGGCATCGGCTACTGCGTCTCGGGTCTCAAGGCCGAGCTGCAGAAGATCCTCGGACTCGATCGCGAGTGGCCGGTGGCGCTGGTCGGCCTCGGCAACCTGGGCTCCGCGCTGCTCGCCTATCGCGGCTTCGGACGCCAGGGCTTCCGGATCGTCGCGATCTTCGACGACGACTCCGCCAAGATCAGTCGCGGCGAGGTCGCCGGCGTCCCGGTGTTCCCGACGGCGGATCTCACGCGCGAGATCAAGCCGCGCGGCATCCAGATGGGCATCGTCGCGGTGCCCGCCGAAGCGGCGCAGACCGTCACGGATCAGCTCGTGGCCGCGGGCATCAAAACGATTCTGAACTTCGCGCCCGCCCGCATCCGTGTCCCCCGCGAGGTTCGCCTCAAAGACGTCGACCTCTCGATCGAGCTCGAGACGCTCTCGTTCTACCTCGCCAAAGGGCCGCGATAGCGCTCTGTCGGCGGCCGCCCCGCGGGAGCGTTGACCGCACGCGCGGGGGCGGCGGGGGTGGGGCGGGGGACCAGGTGGGGTCTCTGGCCACGATGTGGGAGGCTTCGGTCAGCCTTGGTGGAGTTCCCAATCTCCTGGGACGGTGTCCTTATCGATGGGCGGCGGGAACGGGCCGGCGAACCCACCTGGTCCCCCACCCCGCCCCCGCCGTTCCGGCGGCGGCTCCTTCGCCCGCCGCGGCGGTGGCCGCGGCGCTGGCGCGTCCGCGGGGGGAGGGGCGCGTGGTAGGTTCGAGAAGATCGCGATGTTGAAGGGGTGGGACGCGTTTGATGGGCTGGCCGCGGCGTTCGCCGAGGGGTCCGTTCGTCTGCGCGCCGTCGGGCTGACGGGGGCGGCGCGCGCGCTCGTCGTGGCGGAGCTGCTGCGTGGCCGTTCGGGACCGGCGCTCGTCGTCGTCGGGACGCTGGGCGACTCGCACCGCGTGGCGCAGGATCTCCGATTTTTTGGGGCGGAGGCGGCGGAGTTTCCGGAGCAGGAGCCGCGGCTCTGGCGCGGTGGGCATCACCGGGACGCCGACGCGGAGCGCGCGGTCGTCTTGCGGCGTCTGCTCGCGGGCGATCCGGTGACGGTGGTGGCCACGGTCGCGGCGCTCGAGGTCCCGCTGGCGGCGCCGGCGCAGTTCGGAGCGGACGTCCTGCGGCTCGCCACCGGCGATAGCCTCGATCGGGAGCTGCTGATCGAATCGCTCACCGCGACGGGCTACGAGCGCGTCGACACCGTCGTCGAAGTCGGGCAGTGGAGTGTGCGGGGCGGGATCGTCGACGTCTTCTCTCCCAGCCAGACCGGCCCGGTCCGCATCGAGTTCTTCGGCGACGACATCGAGTCGATGCGGTTGTTCGATCCCACCTCGCAGCGCTCGCAGGCGGACATCCGCGAATTGGTGGTGCTGCCGCTGACGGCGGCCGATGGCAGCGAGCGCGGTCTGCTCGACTATGTGCCGGCGGCGGCGCCCATCGTCGTCGACAGCCCGGCGTTGCTCGACGTCGTGTCCGAGGAGGCGCCGGGGCGGCGGACACTGGGCGAGCGTCTGGGAGAACGGCCGCGTCTCGAGCTGGGCGTGCTGGCGGGCGCGGCGCCGGCGCGGGCGGGGCGGCCGGTCACCGAGCTCGCGCTCGACACGCGAGGCGTCGACCAGTTCTCCGGCAAGTTCGCGGCGCTCACCGAGACGCTGGTCCGCTGGCGGGACGAGGGGTATCGCGTGCGGCTGGTGGCCGGCGACGACCGCCAGGCCGAGCACCTCCGGCAGATCCTGTTCGAGCACGGGCTCGGGGTGTTGCGCGCGGCCGCCCTCGACGGCGAGGACGCGCTCGCCATCGTCAGTGGCGAGTGCAGCGCGGGCTTCTCCATTCCGGCGCTCGGCTTGATCGTGGTCACCGAGAACGAGGTCTTCGGCGCACGACGCCGGAGCCTGCGCCGGCCGAAGTACCAGCGCGGCTCGCCGGTCACCTCGTTCACCGATCTCGCCGTCGGCGATCTGGTCGTCCACGAGGATCACGGCATCGGCAAGTACCTCGGCCTGCGAACGATGACGGTGGGCGACCGCGACAGCGATTTCCTGCTCCTGGAGTACGCGGAGAACAATCAGCTCTACCTGCCGGTGGAGCGCCTGGAGCTCATCTCGAAGTACCTGGGCGGCGATTCCGCGGCCGCCCGACTCGATCGCCTCGGCGGCGCGACCTGGCAGCGCGTGAAGGAATCGGTGCGCGCATCGCTGCGCGAGATGGCCGAGGCGCTCCTCGAGCTGTACGCCCGGCGGGCCGTCGCCGCGCGCGACCCGTTCCCCCGCGACACCGCGTGGCAACGGGAGTTCGACACGGCGTTTCGTTTCGAGGAGACGCCGGATCAGCTGCGCGCGATCGAAGACGTCAAACGCGACATGGAGAGCGAGAAGCCGATGGACCGGCTCGTCGCCGGCGACGTCGGCTACGGCAAGACCGAAGTCGCGTTGCGCGGAGCGTTCAAAGCGGTCGCGGACGGCAAGCAGGTCGCGGTGCTGGTGCCGACGACGGTGCTCGCCCAGCAGCACTGGACGACCTTCACCGACCGGTTCTCGCCGTTCCCCGCCAAGGTGGAGCTGCTCTCACGCTTCCGGTCGGCGAAGGAGCAGAAGGCGGTCGTCGAGGGGCTCCGCACGGGGACGGTCGACGTCGTCATCGGCACCCATCGCCTGCTTTCCAAGGACATCGCGTTCAAGAACCTCGGCTTGCTGGTCGTGGACGAGGAGCACCGCTTCGGCGTCGTCCACAAGGAGCGCATCAAGCAGCTGCGCGCCGCGGTGGACGTCCTCGCGCTGACCGCGACGCCGATCCCCCGGACGCTCTACATGTCGCTGTCCGGCGTGCGTGACATGTCGGTGATCGAGACGGCGCCCCTGGCTCGCCTCCCCGTGGAGACGGTCATTCGCCGCTTCAGCAAGGCGATCATCAAGGAGACGATCCAGAGCGAGCTGGATCGCGGCGGGCAGGTCTTCTTCGTCCACAACCGGATCCAGTCGCTCGGCTCGATGTATCGCTTCCTGCAAGATCTGGTGCCGGAGGCGCGCATCGTCGTCGGTCATGGTCAGATGCGCGAGCGCGAGCTCGAAGCCACCATGGTCAAGTTCGTTACCGGCCAGGCGGACGTCCTGCTCTCCACGGCGATCGTGGAATCGGGCCTCGACATCCCGACCTCCAACACCATGGTCGTCAACCGCGCCGATCGCTTCGGGCTGGCCCAGCTCTACCAGCTCCGGGGACGCGTGGGGCGCGAGCGCCAGCAGGCGTACTGCCTGCTCCTCGTCCCGGCCGACGGCCGGGTGGACGAGCCCGCGCAGCGCCGGCTGCGGGTCCTCCAGGAGCTCACCGAGCTCGGCTCCGGCTTCAAGCTGGCGCTGCGGGACCTCGAGATCCGGGGCGCCGGGAATCTTTTGGGAGCCCAGCAGCACGGTCACATCGCCGCGGTCGGGTACGAGCTTTACTCGAAGCTTCTGGCCGAAGCCGTGCGAGAATTGCACGGCCAACCGGCTACGGCCACCGTGGACCCGGTCATCAGCGTGAAGGTGGAAGGCTTCTTGCCGGAAGATTACGTCCCCGAGGTCAACCAGCGGCTGGCCCTCTACAAGCGACTGGCCGCGGCCACCGACGACGCGGTCATCGATGACCTTCGCGTCGAGCTGCAAGATCGGTTCGGCCCGCTGCCCGTGCCCGCCGCGCACCTGCTCGACACCGTTCGCATCCGGGTGGCCGCCCGCGCCCTCGGCGTGGAGCGCGTGGAAGCCGGCGACGGGAAGGCTCTCATCACGTTCTCGCCGGCCACGTCGGTCCCGCCCGAGCGGGTGGTGCGCGCGCTGCGTGACAGCCGCGGCCGCTTGAAGATGAAGCGCGAGTTCGTGGTGGAGGCCACGGTCGCGCGGGGTGAATGGCCGGCCGTCCGCGACTCGCTCCTGGCCGTGCTGGGCAGCTTCGCTCACGCATGAAGCGCCTGGTTCCCGTCTTCGCCGCCCTGCTCCTCGGTGGCTGCGCACTCCCGAGCATGCCGTCGTGGATGCCCCTGATCGGCAAGAAGGAGGCGCCGCCTCCGCCGCCACCGGCGGCCCCGACCATGCCGCCGTCCATGCTGACCGAAGAGCAGCTCGCCAAGGCGCGCGAGGCGGATCGGGACGAGAGCATCACGGATCGAGTGGTGGCGGTGGTGAACAACGACGCCATTACACTCGCCGAGCTCCAGGAGGCGATCGCGGCGTATCAGCAGGAGAGCCGGCAACGGGTGGGCGCCACCGAAGAGCTCCTGAAGCAGTTCCTCGGCAAGCTCATCGACAACCGGCTGCAGATCCAGGAAGCGGACCGGGAGAAGATCGTCGTCGACGACGTCGAGCTCTCGGAGGAGTTGAGCGAGCGCTTCAAGAAGTTCGGCGCCAAGACCATGGAAGAGTTCGAAGGCATGGTGAAAGCCCAGGGCATCACCATGGAGACCGTGCGCAAGCGACTCCGCGAGAGCCTCAAGGTCTCCAAGGTCATCCGCCGCAAAGTCGGCCTGCGGGTGTCGGTGACCGATCCCGAGATCGACGTGTACTTCGACAAGAACCGGGACAAGCTCGAGACCGGCCTGCCCTATCACGCCCGCCACATCCTGGTGGTCCCCCAGAGCGACTCCGAGGCGGCCTGGGAGGCCGCACGGATCCGCGCCGAGAGAATCGTCAGCTCATTGCGCGACGGCGGTGACTTCGCCGCGCTGGCCCAGCAGTGGTCGCGGGACGCCAGCGCCCGCGATGGCGGCGACCTCGGGACCCTCAAGCGGGGCGAACTGTCACCGGAGATCGAGACCCAGATCCTGGCTCTGAGCCCGGGGGAGATCTCCCGCCCCCACCGGTCCTCCCTGGGCTGGCACGTCTTCCGCCTGGAGTCCAAGGACACCCTGGAGGGCGACTCGCTGCAGCGGGCACGCCAGCAAATCCGCGAGATTCTGTTCCGCGAGAAGTACGAGGCACGGCTCGACACCTGGCTCAAGGAGATCAAGCAGCGCGCGATCATCGAGGTGCGAATGTAAAGGAAATTCATTGACAAATCGCCCGCCGAATGCGAGCATACGTGTGTCGTCAGCGTTCCAACCTCGCGGAAATCCTACGTAAAGCCACAATCACTTAACAGCCTGCGGCCTTCAAGAGCCGCGCCCGGAGCCGTTTGATGAGCGCCCGCCGAGACCGTGGCCAAAGCCAGACAGCGACTGAAGGCAACCAGCCGTCAGGGATGAACCTCTCCCAACTCAAGGAGAAGGCGATCCCCGACCTGAACGCCATCGCCCGCGAGATGAACGTGCAGAGCGCGGGCGGGTTGCGCAAGCAAGAGCTCATCTTCAAGATCCTGCAGGCCCAGGCCGAGAAGGACGGGCTGATCTTCGCGGAAGGCGTGCTGGAAGTGCTGCCCGACGGCTTCGGCTTCCTGCGGGCCCCCGACTACAACTACCTGCCGGGCCCTGACGACATCTACGTGTCGCCGTCCCAGATCCGTCGATTCGACCTGCGCACCGGCGACACCGTCTCGGGGCAAGTCCGGCCGCCCAAGGACTCCGAGCGCTACTTCGCCCTGCTCAAGGTCGAAGCGATCAACTTCGAGACGCCCGAGCAGGCCCGCGACAAGATCCTCTTCGACAACCTCACGCCGCTCTACCCGATGGAGCGGCTGCGTCTGGAGCACGACCCGGAGGATCTCACCACCCGGGTCATGGACCTGCTCACGCCGGTCGGCAAGGGCCAGCGCGGGATGATCGTGGCCGCGCCGCGCACCGGCAAGACCATGATGCTGCAACATGTGGCCAACGCCATCGCGGCCAACCACCCGGAGGTCTACCTCATCGTGCTGCTCATCGACGAGCGGCCGGAGGAGGTGACCGACATGCAGCGCACGGTCCGGGGGGAGGTCATCTCGTCCACCTTCGACGAGCCGCCGCAGCGCCACATCCAGGTGGCCGACATGGTGATCGAGAAAGCCAAGCGCCTCGTCGAGCACAAGCGCGACGTGGTGGTCCTCCTCGACTCGCTGACCCGCTTCGCCCGGGCTCACAACGCCATCATCCCGTCCTCGGGCAAGGTGCTCTCGGGCGGGCTGGATGCCAATGCGCTGCAGCGCCCGCGGCGCTTCTTCGCCGCCGCCCGCAACATCGAGGAAGGCGGCTCGCTGACGATCCTGGCCACGGCCATCGTCGACACCGGCAGCCGCATGGACGACGTGATCTTCGAGGAGTTCAAGGGCACCGGCAACATGGAGGTGCACCTGGACCGCCGGCTCATGGACAAGCGAATCTTCCCGACCATCAACATCGAGCAGTCGGGCACCCGCAAGGAAGAGCTGCTCCTCGAGAAGGACGAGCTCCAGAAAGTCTGGCTCCTGCGCAAGGCCCTCTCCCAGCTGAACCCGGTCGAGGGGATGGAGCTCTTGCTGGACAAGCTCAAGCTGACGAAGAGCAACAAAGAGTTCCTGGCGTCCATGCACAGCATGGGGTAAACCCTCGGAGGGGGGCTTTGCCCCCCTTCCGGCGCTCGGACTGGCAATCCGACTCCGGTACGCGTCTTTGCCTTTCTTCATGGCCGCTGGTATTCTCAGCACTTCGAGGAGGTGGGCCGTGAAGGCTGGCATTCATCCGGAGTACGTGGACACGACGATCACTTGCGCGTGCGGTGAGATCGTTCGCACCCGCTCGACCAGGCCGGACATCCGGGTGGAAGTTTGCTCGCGGTGTCACCCTTTCTATACCGGCAAGCAGAAGCTCATCGACACCGCCGGCCGCGTGGAGAGGTTCCAGCGGAAGTACAGGCGCCAGACCCCGGCCGCGGGGTAGGCTCTCCACCCTTCGCGCGCTCGCCCCATTGCCGGGCCGCCGCCGGCCTCGCGCCGCGGCGGCCGCGGAGGGCTGCCGGCCGCCCGTACGACTCGCTCCATTCCCTACCGTTCGCTTCCGGGAGGCGTTGACCCGCGATGCTGTTTGAGAAGCTGCGTCAGATCGAGGGGCGCTCGGAGGAGCTGGCCCGCGCCCTCGCCGACCCGAAGCTCTACGGCTCGCCCGCCGAGTATGCCCGCCTCCGCAAGGAGCATGCGGACACGCAGGCCATCGTCGAGCGCTTCCGGGAATATCGCGAGGTCCTTCGCCGGCTCGGGGAGACCCGCGAGCTCCTGAGCGACGACGCCGACGCCGAGCTTCGCGAGCTGGCCCGGGCGGAGATCACCGACCTCGAGGCGCGGCAGGCGACGCTCGAGACCGAGCTCAAGGGCCTGCTCGTCCCGCGGGATGCCAACGCCGACAAGAACGTCTTCGTGGAAATCCGGGCGGGTGCGGGGGGCGACGAGGCGGGTCTCTTCGCCGCCGACCTCTCGCGGATGTACACCAAGTACGCGGAGCGTCAGCGCTGGAAGATCGAGATCATGGACGCGAGCCCGACCGGCGTGGGAGGCGTGAAGGAAACCATCCTGTCCATCCAGGGCCGTGGCGCCTTCAGCCGGCTCAAGTTCGAGCGCGGCGTGCACCGCGTGCAACGCGTGCCGGTGACCGAATCGAGTGGCCGCATCCACACCTCGACCGTCACCGTGGCGGTGATGCCGGAAGCCGAGGACGTCGAGATTCGCGTGGACGAGAAAGATCTTCGCGTCGACGTCTACCGCTCATCCGGGCCGGGCGGTCAGGGCGTGAACACGACCGACTCGGCTGTCCGCATCACCCACATCCCCACCGGGCTCGTGGTCACCTGCCAGGACGAGCGCTCGCAGATCAAGAACCGGGCGAAGGCCATGCGCGTGCTCAAGGCGCGGCTTCTCGAGCGCGCGCAGGAAGAACAGCAGGCGGCCATCGCCGCGGACCGGCGCAGTCAGGTCGGGACCGGCGAGCGCAGCGAGCGCATCCGGACCTACAACTTCCCGCAGACCCGGGTCACGGATCACCGCATCGGCCTGACCCTCCACCGGCTCCCCGCGATCATGGAGGGCGACCTCGACGAGATCATCGACGCGCTCATCGCCGCCGAGCAGGCCGAGCGCTTGGAGCAGGTCGCCCCGTGACCCGCGCGGTCGCCGCCGCTCCGCGTTTCCCGCTCGACGCCGCGGTGGCGCGTCTGCTCGCGGCGGGCATCGACACCGCGCGCGCCGACGCCGAGTGGCTGCTGGCGGGGACCCTGGGGCTGCGTCGCGGAGACGCGCTCACCGCGCTCGGACGGTTGCTGCCGCCCGCCGTGGTCCGACGCTTCGAAGCGGCGGTCGACCGGCGGGCGCGTCGCGAGCCGCTGCAACGCATCCTCGGCTGGGAAGACTTCCGCGGTGTCCGAGTCGGCCTCACGCCCGACGTGCTCGTGCCGCGCCCGGAAACCGAATTGCTCGTCGAGTACGCCCTGGCCCTGCTACCTCCGAGGGGTCACCGTCGACCGACGGTCGTGGACGTCGGAACGGGGTCCGGCTGCATCGCATGCGCGGTCGCGGTCGAGCGGCCGGACGCTGTCGTCATCGCCATCGACGTTTCGACGGACGCAGCTCGGATTGCGAGACAGAACGCCGCGGCGGCCACCGTGAGTGATCGTGTGCGGGTGCTGAGTGGTGATCTGCTGGCGCCCGTCGGCGGGTCGATCGACCTCGTGATCGCCAACCTGCCGTACCTGCCGAGCGCGCTCATTCCGACGCTGGCGCCCGAGGTCACCGATCATGAGCCGCGCCGGGCGCTCGATGGCGGTCCGGATGGATTGTCGCTGATCCGCCGGCTGCTCGCCGACACCCGGCCGCCGCAGGTCAGAGCCATCGCGCTGGAGACGGCCGGCGCCGAGCAATCGACGGTGGTGGCGGACCTCGCGCGCGCGGCGGGGTTCGCGGACGTGGCCGTGCGCCGGGACTTCGTGGGCATCGAGCGCTTCGTGACGGCGCGAGTGGAGCTTTTCGGGACGGGGCGCGCGTGAAAGAGCGGCTCACGCTCGCGCTGCCCAAGGGGCGGCTGCTCGATCCCGCGCTCGACATGCTGCGGGAGCTGGGGGTCGAGGGCGTCGACGCCGAGTCGCGGCGGCTCATCTTCACCGACCCGCGGCGCGGGCTCCGGCTGTTGCTCCTCAAGCCGGCCGACGTGCCCGCCTACGTGACGTACGGTGCCGCCGACCTCGGCATCGTCGGCAAGGACATCCTGCTCGAGCAGGCGCCCGACGTGTACGAGCCGCTCGACCTCGGCTTCGGGTTCTGCCGCCTGGTCGTGGCCGAGCCGCGCGAGCTGTGGGAGCGCGACGACCCGTCGAAGTGGTCCTGGGTGCGGGTGGCCACCAAGTACCCGCGACTGACCGAGCAATACTTCTCGGACCGCGGCATCCAGGTCGAGATCGTCCACCTCGACGGCTCCATCGAGCTGGCGCCGCTGGTGGGCCTCGCCGAGCGCATCGTCGATCTGGTCCAGTCCGGCGAGACCCTCCGCGCGAACGGGCTGGTCGAAGTCGCGGAGATCGTCCGCTCGACGGCCCGTCTCATCGTCAACCGTGCGTCGATGAAGACCGAGCACGCCGCGGTCACCGGCCTCATCGACGAGCTGCGCGGGCTCAGGGCGAAGGTGTCGCGATGATCCGGCTCTTCGACGTGCCGGCGCAGGCGCTGGACAGCGTCGTCGCGGCGCTGGAGCGACCGCCGGAGAGCGTGTCACCCGAGCAGCGTCACACCGTCGACCTGATCGTCGAGGCCGTCCGCCAGCGCGGCGACGAGGCGCTGCTCTTCACCACCGAGAAGTACGACGGCTTCAAGGCGAAATCCGCCCGTGAGCTCGTCATTGCCCGCCATGAGTTCGAGGCGGCCGAGCGCGCGCTGGCGCCCCCGGCGCGCGCGGCCTTGCTCTACGCGGCCGAGCGCATCGAACGGTATCACGCCGCCTCGATGCCGAAGTCGTGGCGCATCACGGACGAGCACGGGTCGGTCCTCGGCCAGGAGATCCGGCCGCTCGAGCGCGTGGGCGTCTACGTTCCCGGCGGCCGCGCGGCGTATCCGTCCACCGTGCTGATGACGGCGATCCCGGCGCGGGTCGCCGGCGTGCACGACGTCGTGCTGGTCACGCCGCCCACCGCCGACGGACGCGTCAACGCGACGGTGCTCGCGGCGGCGCAAATCGCCGGCGTTACCGAAGGCTACCGCGTCGGCGGGGCCCAGGCCGTGGCCGCGCTCGCCTTCGGGACGCCGACCATCCGGCGCGTCGACAAGATCGTGGGACCCGGCAACATCTATGTCGCGCTCGCCAAGCGCCGTGTCTTCGGTGACGTGGGCATCGACATGGTCGCCGGTCCGAGCGAGGTGGTCGTCATCGCGGATGCGGCGGCCGACGCGGACTGGGTGGCCGCCGATCTGCTGGCCCAGGCCGAGCACGACCCGATGGCGCGGGCGGTCCTGATCACGGACGCCGAGCCGTTGCTCCACGCCGTCGCCGCCGCGCTCGAACGCCAGCTCGCGCGGCTGCCGCGCCGGGCCATCGCCGCCGAGGCGCTCGAAACCCACGGCGCGCTGGTGCGGGTGCCGACGCTGGACGACGCGGTCGACCTGGCCAACCGGCTGGCGCCCGAGCATCTCGAGCTCCTGGTGCAGGCGCCGCAGCGGCTGCTGGGCCGGGTCCGCCACGCCGGCGCGGTGTTCGTCGGCGGTCAGACGCCCGAGGTCGTGGGCGATTACGTGGCCGGGCCGAGCCACGTCTTGCCGACGGCGGGCACCGCGCGCTTCTCGTCCCCGCTGGGCGTCGAGGACTTCGTCAAGCGTGCCAGCGTGATCGAGTACTCGCGCTCCGGGCTGGCCGCGGCGTGGCCGCATCTGGCCACGCTGACCGAGCTCGAGGGACTGGCCGGTCACGGCCGCGCGGTGGAGGTGCGGATCGAGTCGAAGGGGAGAGGAGACGGCGCATGAGCCTGGAGGCTCGGCAGGCGCGGATCGAGCGGAAGACCAAGGAGACGGACATCCAGCTTGCCCTCAACATCGACGGGACGGGCAGCTCCAAGGTCGAGACCGGCATCCCGTTCTTCAACCACATGCTCGAAGCCTGGTCCAAGCACGGGCTCATGGACCTTGCCGTCGAGGCGCACGGCGACCTCGAGGTCGATCTGCACCACACGGTGGAGGACGTGGGGATCGTGCTCGGCAAGGCGTTCCGGGACGCCGTCGGCGACCGCAAGGGCATCGTCCGCTACGCGTCGTCCGTGATCCCCATGGACGAAGCGCTCGTCTCGGCGGCGGTCGACATCTCGGGCCGGCCGTTCATCGTCTTCAACGTGCCGCTCACCCGTACGCGGATCTCCAACTTCGACCTGGACCTGCTCAAGGACTTCTTCCGCGCGCTCGCGTTCAACGCGGAGCTGAACCTGCACGTGAACATGCACTACGGCGAGAACCTGCACCACATCGCCGAAGCGGTGTTCAAGGCGGTGGGGCGGGCGCTCTGCGAGGCGAGCCGGCTGAACCCCCGCATCAGCGGCGTGATCCCGTCGACCAAAGGCATGCTGTGATCGCCATCATCGACTACGGCCGGGGCAACCTCGGCTCGGTCGAGAAGGCGTTCGAGCGCGTCGGTATTCCCGCGCTGGTCACGCAGGACGCGCGCGCGGTCGACGAAGCGGAAGCGGTCGTCCTGCCCGGCGACGGCGCGTTCCACGACGCCATGGCGAACCTCGATCGCCTCGGTCTGATGGCGGCGGTGCGCGGCGCCCTCGACGGTCGCCGGCCGTTTCTCGGCATCTGCCTCGGCTATCAGCTGTTGTTCTCGAGCAGCGAGGAATTCGGCGAGGGCCGCGGGCTCGACGTCATTCCCGGCGTGGTCCGCCGCTTTCCGCCCGGCCGCAAGGTGCCGCACATGGGCTGGAACGGCGTGGAGCACGGCGGCGCGCTGCGGCTCTTCGAGGGCATCCCGGAGGGCGCGCACTTCTATTTCGTGCACTCGTACTATCCGGAGCCGGCGAGGGCCGCGCTCCGCCGGGCCTGGTGCGATTACGGCGTGCGCTTCGCCGCCGCCATCGAGCAGGGCACGATCCACGCGACCCAGTTCCATCCCGAGAAGAGCCAGCGCTGGGGCCTGCGGCTGCTCGAGAACTTCGCCACCCTCGTGAAAGATGGCCGTTCGTGATCGTCATCCCCGCCGTCGATCTGCGCGAGGGCCGCTGCGTGCGGCTGCGCGAGGGCCGCGCCGACAGTGAAACCGTGTTCTCGGACGACCCGGTGGCCATGGCGCGGCACTGGATCGCTCAGGGCGGGGCGCGGCTGCACGTCGTCGATCTCGACGGCGCGTTCGCGGGCGCGCCGCGCCAGACCGCGCTCGTCGCGCGGATCATCACGGCGGTGGCGCCGGTGCCCGTGGAAGTCGGCGGCGGGCTGCGAGACCGCGCGGCCGTGGACGCGGTGCTCGCCGCCGGCGCCCGCTGGGCCGTGGTGGGCACGCGGGCGGCGCTCGATCCGTCGTTCCTCGGGGAGATCTGCCGCGCGCATCCCGGCCGCGTGATCGTGGCCGTCGACGCCCGCGGGGCCCAGGTCGCCGTGAAGGGGTGGACCGAGGTCAGCGCGATCGACCTGTTCGACCTGGGTCGTCGCGCGGCCGACGCCGGCGCGGCCGCGCTGCTCTACACCGACGTGAGCCGCGACGGCACCGGCGACGGACCGAACCTCGGTGATACGGAGACGCTGGCGCGGACCGTGGCGCCGCTCCCCGTGCTGGCCTCGGGCGGCGTGGCCCGCCTCGACGACCTGCGCCGGCTCGCGACGTTGCCCGGCGTGGAAGGCACCGTCGTCGGCCGCGCGCTCTACACGGGCGCCGTCGACCTGCGCGAGGCGCTCACCGCCATCGACGGCGCCGGGGTTGGCCGCTAGGCGATGCTGGCCAAGCGGATCATCCCGTGCCTGGACGTCAAGGACGGCCGGGTCGTCAAGGGCGTGCGCTTCGTCGATCTGCGCGATGCCGGCGATCCCGTCGAGGCCGCGCTCGCGTACGATGCGCAGGGCGCCGACGAGCTCGTCTTCCTCGACATCACCGCGTCCCACGAGAACCGCAAGATCATGCTCGAGGTCGTCGCGCGCACCGCGGTCGGTATCTACATGCCGCTGACGGTCGGCGGCGGCATCCGGAGCATCGAGGACGTGCGCGGGCTGCTCCGCGCCGGAGCGGACAAGGTGTCGCTCAACACCGCGGCCCTCGAACGTCCCGCGCTCATCCGCGAGGCGGCGGAACGGTTCGGCAGCCAGTGCATCGTGGTGGCGATCGACGCCCGCCGCGATCCCGGAGAGGCACCGCCGCGCTGGGGCGTCCATACCCACGGCGGGCGCCGGCCGGTGGGCCGCGACGCCGTCGCGTGGGCGCGCGAAGCCGTCGGCCTTGGCGCCGGCGAGATCCTGTTGACCAGCATGGACCGAGACGGCACCAAGGACGGGTACGACCTCGAGCTGACGCGCGCGGTCTCCGAGGCGGTCGAGGTGCCGGTGATCGCCTCCGGGGGGGCGGGGACCCTCGAGCACTTCCACGAGGCGCTCTCCGATGGCGCCGCCGATGCCGCGCTCGCCGCGTCGCTCTTCCACTTCGGGACGTACACGATCGCCGAGACGAAGCGGTATCTTCGAGATCGGGGCGTCGAGGTCCGACTCGAGCCATGGCCGGCGCGCCATGACGGCGAGCCGTGAGGACCGCGCCATGACGACCGACGAGCTGAGGTTCGACGAGCGTGGCCTGCTGCCCGCCGTCGTGCAGGAGGCGGTGACCGGCGAGGTCCTCATGGTCGCCTGGATGAACCGCGAATCGTTGAGCCTCACGCTCGAGCGCGGCCTCACGCATTTCTGGTCGCGCTCCCGCGAGGCGTTGTGGCGCAAGGGTGAGACGTCGGGCCATGCCCAGCACGTCGAAGGCGTCTACGCCGATTGCGACGGCGACGTCGTGCTCGTGCAGGTGCACCAGGATGGCGTGGCCTGCCACACCGGCCAACGCACGTGCTTCTTCCGTGGCATCCGGGGCGACGCGCCGGCGGCGAACATGCTCGATCGGCTCGAGCGCGTGGTGGCGGCACGGCGGACGGCGGCGCCGGCTGGTTCGTACGTCGGTGGACTGCTGGCCAAGGGTGAGGCCGCCATCTGCCGCAAGATCGGGGAGGAGGCGACCGAGGTCATCACCGCCGCCCTGGGCGGGGAGGGTGATCGGCGTCTCGTGGAAGAGGTGGCCGATCTCTGGTTCCATACGATCGTGCTGCTGGGGGCGCGGGGCATCCCGCTCGCCGACGTCCTGGCCGAGCTCGCGCGCCGCCATCGCGATCGCCCGGTCCCGGGCCGCTGAAGGCGTGGCGCGACGACGGAGCGGGCGCGCCGGCGCCGGGCTGCTGGCGACCGTGATCGCCATGGCCGCGGTGCTCGGCGGCTGCGCCACGGCGCGGCGCATCGACCACGGCGTGTACCACTCGCCCCACGGCTATCGGGTCACGCTCCCCGGCCCGGAGTGGCGACTCGTCGAGGCCAGCGCGGCCGACCTCGAGCTCCGGAACGGAGACCGCACGGGCATGCTGGTGACGGCGGAGTGCGGCGAAAGTCCGAGCCGCGTGCCCGACTCGATGCTCCTGCGCCGGGTGCTCTTCGGGCTGCGCGGGCGGCGGGTGCTCGAGCGGGGTGACGTGGTGGTGAACGGCGCGGGCGGTGCCCGCGCCGTGGTCGAGGGGACCGCAGAGGATCGCGGGGATCGCCTGCGCGTGGAAGCTTACGTCCTCCGGCACGGTGCCTGCGTCTACGACTTCCTGTACGCGGCGCCGCCGGACGCCTTCGAGCAGTGGCGCCCGGCCTTCGGCCGGCTCGTCGAGTCGTTCGCGACGGAGTAAGGCATGGACACGTATCTGACCCGCACGGCGCTGTGGTACGGGGGCGTGGCCCTTCTCACCCGCGACGTCGTCCGTAATATCGTGCTGCCGAGGAAGTACCTGGCTCTCGTCATCCGCGAGATCGACCTCATGGGCAACCGGTCGCTGGTGGTTGCCCTGACCGCGGCGCTCTTCACCGGGATGGTGTTCGCGCTGCAGACCGCGGTGAACATGGCGCGCTTCGGCGCGGAGACGTACGTCGGGCCGGTGGCCGCGCTCGCCATCCTGCGCGAGCTTGGGCCCGTCCTCACCGCCATCCTCGTCGGTGGCAAGGTCGCCTCCGGCATCGCGGCCGAGCTGGGCTCGATGAAGGTGACCGAGCAGATCGACGCCCTGCGCACGCTCGGGGTGAATTACATCAAACGGCTGATCGTGCCGCGCGTCCTGGCCGCGCTCGTCGTCTTCCCATTCCTGACCGTGCTCGCCGATGCTCTCGGCGTGCTGGGGGGGCTGGCCATCATCGTCCTCGAGCGCGGCGCCGACCCCTACGCCTACTGGAACGTCACGACGTACTGGGTGCTGCCGCGCGACTTCCTCATGGGCGTGGTCAAGAGCGTGTTCTTCGGCTTCATCGTGACGCTGATCGGTTGTTACAACGGACTGTCGACCGAGGGCGGGACCGAAGGCTTGGGGAGGACGACCACGGCCACCGTGGTCCACGTCACCATGAGCGTGATCGTCTCCGACTTCTTTCTGACCAAGCTGTTGCTCTTCCTGCTCTGGTGACGGATGGCACCGGCCGGCGATCGGACGGACGGGCCGCTGGTCGAGGTGATGGACGTCCACAAGAGCTTCGAGCGCACGGAGGTTCTGCGCGGGGTGAGCTTCGCGCTGAATCGCGGGGAGACGCTCGTGATCATGGGCGGCAGCGGCTCGGGCAAGACGGTGACGCTCCGCTGCGTCGCGGGGCTGCTCCGGCCCGACGCCGGCCGCATCCGCGTCTTCGGCACCTTCATCGAGCGCCTGTCCGAGGAGGAACTGCTGCCGATCCGCCGGCGCATGGGCTACGTGTTCCAGGGCGCGGCCCTCTTCGACTCGCTGACCGTTCACGAGAACGTCGCGTATCCTCTCCGCGAGCACACGTCACTCGAGGAAGAGGAGATCAAGGAGCGGGTCCGGCACTTCCTGTCGCTGGTAGGGTTGACTGATGAGGTGCTGGGACTGTTGCCCGGCGAGCTGTCCGGCGGGATGCGCAAGCGCGTGGGCATCGCGCGCGCGCTGGCCGTCGAGCCCGAAGTGCTGCTCTTCGACGAGCCGACCGCCGGCCTGGATCCCACGAACGCGCGGCTGGTGGGCGACCTCATCGCGCAGGTCGGCACCCGCCTGTGCGACACCGCCATCGTGCTGACTCACGATCTCGACTTGACCAGGGCCGTCGCCGACCGTGTCGCCATTCTCATTGGCGGACAGTTCGCCGCGCTCGGCGATCGCGACGAGGTGCTCGAGGCCGGGCATCCCGCCGTGCGGGCGTTCCTGGCCGGGGAGGCGCACTGAGTGGCGGCGGAGGACACGCGGGTGCGCGGGCTGCAGCTGCGCGTCGGCATCTTCGTCCTCGTGGCCATCCTGGTGTTCCTGGGAACGATCTACGCGCTGGGCGCCCGCGCGCGGCTGTTCGAGGCGCGTGAGAAAATCTACGCCGACTTCACCGAGGTGGCGGGACTCGTGGAAGGCGCAACCGTGCGGCTGGCCGGCGTGCAGATCGGGCGTGTGACCGGCGTGTACCTTCCCTCTCAGCCGGGCGGCAAGGTGCGCGTCGAGATGGCCATTGGTCGGCGATTCGCCGATCGGATCCGGAAGAACTCGGTGGCGCGCATCGAGACGCAGGGCCTCCTCGGCGACAAGCTCGTCGAGATCAGCGTCGGATCGCCGGACGTTCCACCGGCAAAACCGGGGGACGTGCTCGCCGCCCGTGATCCCTTCGAGCTGGGGCAGGTGATCAGCGAGAGCTCGCAGACGATCAAGTCGGTGGCGGCGCTTGCCGAGAGCCTGCGCCAGACGGCCGACGCGCTGAACCAGTCGAAGATCATCGAGGATGCTGCCGCCACCGTGAAGTCGGCCCGGCAGGTCACGGGACAGTTCAGCCGCATCGCCGACCAGATCGAACAGGGCCGCGGCTGGGCCCACGTGCTCGTGTACGAGGAGCCGGTGGCGCTCCGCAAGCTCAACGACACGCTGGTGTCCACCAGCGCGATCCTCGACCGCATCGAGCGCGGGGAGAGCGCCGTCGGCGTGCTGACCTCGGCGCAGAGCGCGGAGGCGGCGCGGCGATTCGTGGGCTTTCTCGAGCGCCTCGGTCGGGTCGGCGACACGCCGAAGGAGGAAGACGGGCTGCTGGCCGCGCTCCTCTTCGACCCCGGCCAGAAGGCCATCCTCGACGAGTTCCGCGGTGTCCTCGGCGAGTTTCGCGTCACCGCGCACAATCTGCGCCAGGTGTCCGAGCGGATTCTCGGCGGGCGCGGAACCCTGGGCAGCCTCGTCAAGGACGAGCCGGGCGATCCGGGTCTCAAGGCGACCCTCGCGGATCTACAGGCGGCGGTCGCCAATCTCAAGGCCATCAGCGAGAAGGCCAACGCCATCACCGACAAGATCCAGGAGGGCGAGGGCACGCTGGGCGCGCTCATCGTCGACCCGACCGTGTACGAGCGGCTGGTGACCATCCTCGAGGGCGCCCAGAAGAGCTCGCTGTTCCGGATCTTCCTCCGCGGGCTTGCGCCCGGCTCCCGCGGCGACGCCGCCGGCAAGTGACCGCGCGCGACCGCAGCAGCTTCCGGTGCCAGCAGTGCGGGTTCGTCAGCCCCAAGCCGGGGACCTGCCCCGACTGCCGCCGCACCACCGGCGAGCTGGTGCCGCTCGTCGAAGAGCGCGAGCGGGCCGTGGCGCGGACCCCGCACCGGGGCGCGCTGCCCGTGAGTCGGCCGCGACCGCTGCGTGAGGTCACCCTCGAGACCGCGAGCCGGCTGACCACCGGACTCGGCGAGCTCGACCGCGTGCTCGGTGGCGGCGTGGTGCCCGGCTCGCTGGTGCTCATCGGCGGCGACCCGGGGATCGGGAAGAGCACACTGCTCCTGCAGGTCGCGGGCGCGCTGACGCGCGTGGCGGCGCCGGTGCTCTACGTCACGGCCGAGGAGTCCACGGCCCAGGTGCGGCTACGCGCCGAGCGGCTGGGCGCCGCCGCCGACGGTCTGCTGCTGTGGGCGGAGAACGACCTCACCGCCGTCGACGCCGCGCTCGACGACGTCAAGCCGGGCGCGCTCGTGGTGGACTCGATCCAGACCGTGTTCCTGCCCACGCTGGAATCCGCCCCGGGCAGCGTCGCTCAGGTCCGCGAGTGCGGGGCGCGGCTCATGACCATCGCCAAGGGACGCGGACTGGCGACGTTCATCGTCGGCCACGTCACCAAGGACGGCGCGATTGCGGGCCCCCGCGTGCTCGAGCACCTCGTCGACACGGTGCTCTACTTCGAGGGCGAGGCGCACCACGCGTATCGCGTGCTGCGCGCGGTAAAGAATCGCTTCGGCTCCACGAACGAGATCGGCGTCTTCCAGATGGGCGAGCGCGGGCTGGTCGAAGTCAAGAATCCGTCGGGGTTCTTCCTGGCCGAGCGGCCGCGCGACGTGCCCGGCTCGGTCATCGTCGCCAGCCTCGAAGGTACGCGGCCGTTGCTCCTCGAGCTGCAGGCGCTCGTCGCGCCGGCGTCCTTCGGAACGCCGCGGCGCACGGTGCTCGGCGCCGACTACAATCGCGTCTGCCTCCTGCTCGCCGTGCTCGACAAGCGCGCCGGCATCCCGCTCGGCAGCCAGGACGTGTTCGTCAACGTCGCGGGGGGGGGACGCATTCTCGAGCCCGCCGCCGACCTGGGGGTGGTGATCGCCGCCGCCTCGAGCTATCTCGATCGTCCCGTGCGCGGCGACACCGTCATCCTGGGCGAGGTGGGACTCACCGGCGAGGTCCGCGCCGTGACCGGACTCGAGGCGCGACTGCGCGAAGCCGCCGCGCTCGGCTTCGCGCGCGCGCTCGTTCCGGCCAGCAATCTCGCCGAGCCGCTTGCGGTGGGTCTCGAGGCCGTCGGCGTGCGGACCGTGCACGAGGCGCTGGAAGCGCTGCTGCGATGAAGCGCCGCCGGCGTGGCGTCGCCGTCATCGTTCCGGCCGGTGGACTCGGCACACGGCTCGGGCACCGAACACCCAAGCAGTTCCTGGCCCTCGGCGGCGCGCCGATCCTGGCCGAGACGCTGCGTCATTTCCTCCGACATCCACGGGTCGACCTCGTCGTCGTCGCGGCTCCGGGCGATCACCTGGACCGGACCCGCCGGCTCCGCGATCGCCTGGCCCCGCGCACGGCCTCGACCGTGGTCGCCGGCGGCGCCACCCGGCAGGAGTCGGTCGCGCATGGGCTGGCCGCGGTGCCCGCCGAGATCGGGATCGTGGTCGTGCACGACGCGGTCCGCCCGTTCATCACGCGCGCGCTCATCGACGCCGTCATCGCGGCGGCGGAGACGACGGGTGCCGCGATCTGCGCGCTGCCGATCGCGGAAACGGTCAAGCGGGTGAGGGGAAATCTGGTGGAGGCGACGGTGGACCGCGCCGGCCTCTGGGCGGTGCAGACGCCGCAGGCCTTCCGCGCGGCGTTGCTGCGCGAGGCGCATGACAAGGCCCGCCGCGACGGCGTGGTCGGGACCGACGACGCGATGCTCGTGGAGCGGCTCGGGCATCCCGTCCGGGTGGTCCGCGGAAGCGAGAGCAACGTGAAGATCACCACGCCCGAAGACCTGCGCCGCGCCCGCCGCCGTCGCCGCAGCCGATCGTGACGCGCGTCGGCCTCGGCTTCGACCTGCACCCCCTCGTCGAGGGGCGCCCGCTCGTGTTGGGCGGCGTGACGGTCGAGTCGGACCTCGGCCTGTCCGGTCACTCGGATGCCGACGTCCTCACCCATGCCGTGGCCGAAGCGCTGCTCGGCGCCCTGGCGCTGGGCGACCTCGGCCGGCACTTTCCCGACGACGATTCGCGCTATCGCGGCATCTCAAGTCTTACTCTCTTGCGGCAGGTCATGGCGCTGGTCGCGGCGCGTGGTGGCCGGCTGGTCAACGTCGACGCGACGGTCCTGGCCCAGGCCCCGCGCCTGTCGCCGCTCCTGCCGGAGATGGCCAAGCGGCTGGCCGACACGCTCGGTGTGTCGGCGGAGATGGTGAGCGTCAAGGCCAAGAGTCCCGAGGGCCTCGGATTGCTCGGGCGACGCGAAGGGATCGCAGCGATGGCGGTAGTTGGCGTGGAGGTCGGATGAAGATCTACAACACGATGACGCGCACGAAGGAGGACCTCGTTCCCCTGAGTCCCGGTGAGATCCGGATGTATTCGTGCGGGGTCACGGTGTACGACCTCTCGCACGTCGGTCACGCCCGAATGATGGTCGTCTTCGACGTCATCGTGCGCTACCTGCGCTTCGCCGGCTATCGGGTGACGTTCGTGCGCAACTTCACCGACATCGAGGACAAGATCATTCGGCGGGCCAACCAGGAAGGTGTCACGGCCCGAGAGATCTCGGAGCGCTACATCGCGGCGTTCGGCGAGGACATCAGGGCGCTCGGCGTGGAGGCGCCCGACGTGGAGCCGAAGGCCACCGACCACGTGTCCGAGATGGTCGAGCTCATCGAGCGTCTCGTGGCCGACGGATACGCCTACGTTGTGGAGGGTGACGTCTACTTCGAGGTGCGTCGGTTTCCGGGCTACGGGAAGCTCTCGGGCAAGAACCTGGACGAACTCATGGTCGGCGCGCGGGTCGAGGTCGACGAGCGCAAGCGCGACCCCCGTGACTTCGCGCTGTGGAAGTCGGCCAAGCCCGGTGAGCCGTCCTGGCCGAGCCCGTGGGGACCGGGGCGCCCCGGATGGCACATCGAGTGCTCGGCCATGGCCATGCGCTATCTCAGCGAGTCGTTCGACATCCACGGCGGCGGCGAGGACCTCATCTTCCCGCACCACGAGTGCGAGATCGCCCAGGCCGAGGCGGTGACGCACAAGCCGTTCGCGCGCTACTGGATGCACAACGGCTTCGTCAACCTGGGCAAGGAAAAGATGTCGAAGTCCCTCGGCAACACGCTGGCCATCCGCGACATCGTCAAGCGCCACGACCCCGAGGCGCTTCGGCTCTGGATTCTCGGCACGCATTACCGGCACCTCATCGAGTGGTCCGAAGAGCGCGTCGAGGAGGCCGCTGCCGCCCTGGCCCGGCTGAGGCGGCCGATCGAGCATGCGGCACCGTATGCGGCGACCGATACGTTCGGTGCCGCGCAATCGCGACCGGTCCCAGTCGAGTTTTCCCTCTTTTCTCGCCGATTCGTCGAGGCGATGGACGACGACTTCAATACGCCCGCGGCCCTCGCCGCGTTGTTCGACTTCAGTAGTGCGCTCTTGGCCAAGGAGGTAAGCATTCAGGCGCTCGTCGCAGGGGCTGCCGAGTTGCAGCGGCTCGCCCGGGTGCTCGGCCTACTCCAGCGGGGATCCGAGCCGCCACCACCCGACGTGTTGCGGTTGGCGGCCGAGCGTGCCGAGGCGCGTGGCCGTCGGGACTGGAAGCGCTCGGACGAGCTACGAGAGGAGATCCACCGGCTGGGCTGGGCCTTGGAGGACACCGCCGCGGGTCCACCGCGGGTGACGCGAAAGCTGTCCTAGTGGACGACGATCGCGTCTACGGGCGCAACCTCGTGCTTGCGCTGCTCCGGAGCGGTGGCCGCCGCGCCAACGAGATCGCCGTCCTGAGCGGCGCCCGCGGTCCGTTGACCGAGGTCGTCGCGCTTGCGCGCCGGGCGGGGGTGAAGGTCTCCTATCGCACGCGCGAACAGTTGACCGCGATGGCGGGCTCACCCCAGCATCAGGGCGTCGTCGCTCGGGTCGCGTCGGTTGCCTATGTTGACCTGGACGATATCCTGGAGATCCCCGCGGCGCGTGGCGAGCCGGCGTTCTTCCTGGCCCTCGATCAGGTACAGGATCCCCGGAACCTCGGGGCCGTGATCCGGTCGGCCGAGGCGCTCGGGGTCCACGGGGTAGTGGTGCCCAAGCACCATGCGGTCGGCCTCACCGATGCGGCGGCCCGCGCCGCCATGGGCGCCATCGAGAGCGTGCCGATCGCCCGCGAGACGAACCTGGTTCATACCCTGGAAACCATGAAGAAGGCTGGTATTTGGGTGTACGGTGGATCTCCGGGGTTCGGGGTGGCCCCCTGGGCGGCGGATCTGACGGGGCCTGTCTGTCTCGTACTGGGAAGTGAAGGCGAGGGCCTGCGACCTCTGGTCGAGCGGACGTGCGACGGGTTGCTGACCATTCCGATGGCCGGCAGGGTCGGATCCCTGAACGTCGCCTCCGCCGCCGCGGTTCTCTGCTACGAGCTATTGCGTCAACGTCACGCTCGGCGGGAAACTCCTTGACTTCCTAAAGACTTGAATCTAGAGTGAAGTTTTGTCTGTGCTGGCGTAGCTCAGTGGCAGAGCAACTGCCTTGTAAGCAGTGGGTCGGGGGTTCAAATCCTCCCGCCAGCGCCATGGCAAGGCAAGCGTCGCCGCCCGCGAAGGCGGCTCCACAACGTCCGAGATTTCGAGGAGTTCTCAGCGCATGCCGGCGGAATCGGGGAGGTACCCAAGTGGCCAAAGGGGGCAGACTGTAAATCTGTTGGCGAACGCCTTCGGGGGTTCAAATCCTCCCCTCCCCACCACTGATACGCACTCAGGCGGGAATAGCTCAGCGGTAGAGCGCCAGCCTTCCAAGCTGGGGGTCGCGGGTTCGAATCCCGTTTCCCGCTCCACGGTATCCGGAGGTCGAGGCGCGCCACGGGTCCCCCGGGGCGTGCCGAGCGTTCGGGGGTTTGGGTCGAGGCCCGTCCCGGGTTCCCCGGGGCGCGCCGAGCAGTTGGGGGCTTGGGGGCCATGTCGGGGCCCCCAACAGAATGGTCACGCCCATGTAGCTCAGCTGGCAGAGCGCGTCCTTGGTAAGGACGAGGTCTCCGGTTCAATCCCGGACATGGGCTCCATCATCGTGGCGTCTGCCAAGGTCGACGGGAGGAACTGACGGATGGCGAAGGCGAAGTACGAGCGGACGAAGCCGCACGTGAACATTGGGACGATCGGGCACATCGACCACGGCAAGACGACGTTGACGGCGGCGATCACGAAGGTGCTGCACACGAAGAACAAGAAC
>JBGPXN010000166.1:0-10208 GCA_041492755.1 Methylomirabilia bacterium
AGCCCGTCGATTCCGTCAGGGGCACGCAGGCCTCGGCGGGCGCGGTGAGCAGGACGGGCTCGCCCGGCGTGAAGCGCGCGTTCGTCGATCCGGTCACGCGCAGGCGGAGGCCACCCTCGACGTCGACCTCGTAGTCCATGGCGTCACCGAGGTAGCTCGCGCGCCTGACCGTGCCCCGCCACGCATTGGCCGACGCCGGGGGGGCGGCGGCGGCGGCCGCGATCCCGATCCGGTGCGGTCGCAGCGACAGCGTCACCGGGGTGCCTACGGTCAGATCGGCGGCGGCAATGCGCACGACCGCGCCGGCGCACGTCACCCGGCTCGGCCCGGTGACGGTGCCGTCGAGGAGATTCGTTCGGCCGATGAACTCGGCGACCACCCGGGAGCGCGGTCGCTCGAACAGCTCGTCGGCGGTTCCCACCTGGACGATGCGGCCCTGGTACAGGACCGTGATCCGGTCGGAGATGACCATGGCCTCGGCCTGATCGTGGGTGACGTAGAGCGTGGTGATGCCGAAGGCATCGTGGAGCCGGCGGATTTCGAACCGCATTTCCTCGCGCAGGTTTGCATCGAGGTTGCTCAGCGGTTCGTCGAGGAGCAGGGTCTCGGGCTCGACGACCAGCGCCCGGGCCACCGCCACGCGCTGCTGCTGACCGCCGGACAGCTCGCCCGGGTAACGATGCTCGAGCCCGGCCAGCTGCACGGTCTTGAGCATGTCGCGCACACGGGCGTCCCGGTCGGCGCGGCCGAGGTCGCGCCGGAAGCGAAGACCGTAGCCGACGTTGCCGGCGACGGTGAGATGCGGCCAGAGCGCATAGCTCTGGAAGATCATCGCCATGCGTCGCTGCTCGGGGGGGACGACGCTCGCCGGCGACGACAGGCAGCGCTCGCCCACCCAGATCTCCCCCGCGTCCGGAGCCAGGAAGCCCGCCACCAGCCGGAGGGTCGTCGTCTTGCCACAGCCCGAGGGGCCCAGCAGCGACATCAGCTCGCCCGTCTTCACCTCCAGCGCGACGTCGTGGACGGCGGCCACGTCGGCGTAGCGTTTGGTGAGGTTGCGGATCGCTACGCCGGGCATCGGTCCCCCGACACCGTCGTCACTCCCGGGCGCCCATGAAATCCCGGCCGAGCAGGCGCTGCATGACCACGACGACGGCGAAGGTCATCACGAGCATGAAGAGGCCGAGGACGGCGATGGCGCCGAACTGGCCTTCCTCCTTGAGGTCGAAGATCACCACCGACATCACCTTGGTGTTCGGCGTGAAGAGGATGATCGAGGCGGACAGCTCGCGGATGACGCCGATGAAGATGAAGCACCAGCTCGCGATGATGCCGCTGCGGGCCAGCGGCGCCGTGATGTCGCGCAGCACCCGGAGCCGCCCGGCGCCCAGAATGCGGCCCGCCTCTTCGAGCTCGGGATGGATGCCCTTGAAGGTGGCGTCCGACTGCGAGTAGCCGACCGGCATCTCCTTCGTCACGTAGGCGATGAACAGGATCCAGAGCGTGCCGTAGAGCAGGAAGGGGGGACGCGTGTAGGCGATGAAGAGTCCCACCGCGAGCACGACGCCCGGAATGACGATCGGCGCCAGGGCCAGGAAGCTCAAGAACTGGTAGCCGGCGATGATGCGGCGATTCACGATGTAGGCGAGGAGCGCGACGAACCCGGCGCCGATGGTGGCGGTGAGCAGGCCGAGCTCGAGCGTATTGACGATGGCCGCCTTGGTCGCGCCGTACTCGAAGAACGTGAAGGTGAAGTTGGCCAGGGTGAGGTTGTCCCAGGTGAGCGGCTGGGCCCACGCCCGCGACAGGGCCGCCTTGGCCAGGATGCCGTAGGGCAGGAACACGGCGCACGCCATCACCAGCAGGCAGCCGGCGAACGCCGGATAGCGCCAGACCCCGAGGCGGATCGTGCGCCGCTGGCCGCCCTTGCCGCCAATGGCGGCGTAGCCACGCCGGCCGAGCAAACGCGTCTGCACCTGCAGCAGCAGCGCCGTCGCCAGCAACAGCGGAATCGAGAACGCCGCCGCCATCTCGACCTTCGGCGGGTAGTGGAAGAACGACCAGATCTGCGTGGTCACCGTGTGAAATCCGGCCGGCAACGCGAGGATGGCGGGCGAGCCGAACAGGGCCAGGGCCTGCAGGACGGCGAGGATGAACCCGCTCACGATCGCGGGCAGCACGAGCGGCAGCGTGACGGTGAGGGCCACGCTGAGCGGCCGCGCGCCAAGCATGGCGGCCGCATCCTCCAGGTCGGAGGCGATCAAGGCGAGCGTGTTGGCAAGCATGATGTAGACGTACGGGAAGGTGTAGACCGTCACCACGAATACGAGCCCGGTCATGCTGAAGATGTTGAACAGCGCGTCCTCGGCGCCGGTGAGGGCGCGCCACGCCTTGTTGAGCACGCCGGCGTTGGGCCCGGCCAGCATGACCCAGGCGAACGCGCCGAGGAACGGCGGTGTCACGAACGAGGCCAGCACGAGCCCGCGGATGACGCGCCGGCCCGGCACGTCGGTGCGCGAGGTCAACCACGCCAGCGGCGCGCCCACCGCGAGCGACGCCAGGCCGACCCAGAACGCCATGACCACGGTGTTCCAGAGCGCCTTTTGTAGCGCCGGATCGCTGAAGACGGTGGCGTAGTGCCGGAAGCTCGGGCCGGTCTCGCTGCTGACGCTGATCCACCCGAGCCAGCCCAGCGGCAGCGCCATGAGCACAACGAGGATGACGGCCGCTCCGATCCACACCAAGCGATCGAGACCGGAGCGGAGGACGAAGCGGCCGGCCGGGGTCGCGATCGGGGCGGCGGCCATTTAGGCGCCGAAGAACTCCACGAAGCGTTTCTTGATTTCCTCGTCGCGCTTTTCCAGCTCGTCGGGGTCCACGGTCAGCAGCTTGAGCTCGGACAGCTTGGGCTTGTCGGCCGGATACTTCACCTCGGGATGGCCCGTGTAGAGCCCCTCGGTGTCAGCGAGGGCCTGCTGGACCTCGCGCGTGAACGTGAAGTCGGTGAAGACCTTGGCGGCGTTCGGATGCGGCGCGAAGGCCGCGATGGCGGTGGGGGACACGACGAGCGGCACGCCTTCCTTCGGATAGACGACCTCGATCGGGTTGCCCTTCTTCTTGAGCTGGTAGTAATAGTAGTCGCCGCCGTTCACCGCCACCAGGCGCTCGCCCGACGACACGACGCCGCCGGGATCGACGGCGGACTGTACGAGCATCGGCTTGTTCTGGGCGAGCTGCTTGAAGTAGTCCCAGCCGTGCAGGTGGACGAGGGCCAGCACGTGGGTGGCGATGACCCCGCTGTAGCCCGGGTGCGCGGTGACCAGCTTGCCCCTCCACCTGGGATCGAGCACGTCCTTCCACGTCTTCGGCGCGTCGGCGGCCGACACGCTCTTGGTGTTGTACGCGAGGACGTTCACGGTGGCGCGCAGGCCGTAGTAAAAGCCGTCCTTGTCCTTGAAGCCGGGCGGGAACTTGTCGACGCCGGGCGGGGTGTGGGCCATCAGGAGCTTCTTGCCCTTGAGGTGCACGAAGTGGCCCGCGTCCGAGGTGTGGATGACGTCCACGTTCTTGATGTTCGCCTGCAGCTCCTGCATCACGCGCTGCAAGATCCGCTGCGAGCCGGTGCGGTGCACCTCGACCTTGATCCCGGGATGCGCGGTCTCGAAGAGCTTCGCCACCCGCTCGGCGCTGGGGAGCGCGAGCGAGGTGTACCAGACGACCTTGCCCTCCTTGCGGGCGGCGTCCAGGCGGGCGTCCTGCGCCGCGGCCGCCGTCGCCGCGAGCAGCAGCGCGGGCAGCACGAGCGCAAGGACAAGGCGACGGGCGAGGGTGGGCCACTCGTTCATGGGTGTAGCTCCTTCTTCATTGAGCACGCACCTCGCGTAGCACGGCGAGGATCGCGTCGTGGATGCGGCCGTTGCTGGCCACGAGCTGGGGGGCGTCCAGGTCGAGGGGGCCGCCGGTCAGGTTGGTCACGCGTCCGCCGGCCTCCTCCACGAGCAAGCCGGCCGCCGCGACGTCCCAGGGGCCGAGCCGCAGCTCCCAGAAGCCGTCGAAGCGACCGCTGGCCAGCCACGCGAGATCGATCACGGCCGAGCCGAAGCGCCGCACGGCGCGGGCCCGCACGCTGAAGGCCGCGTACTCGGTGAGGTTGTTGTCGCGCGTCTCGCGGATGTCGTAGGGGAAGCCGGTCACGAGGAGGCTCTCGTCGAGCACCGCGGCCGACGACACGGCCAGGGGCGTGTCGTTCACGGTCGCGCCGCCGCCACGCTCGGCCACGTACATTTCGTCGCGGGTCGGGTCGTAGACGACGCCGAGCCCGACCCGCCGGCCGACTTCGAGGGCGATGGAGACGCCGAACAGCGGCACGCCGTGCGCGTAGTTGGTGGTGCCGTCGAGCGGATCGACGATCCAGCGCCGGCCCGAGCGGCCGTCGATCGCGCCCGCTTCCTCCGACAGCACCGCGTCGTCGGGGAACGTGGCGCGCAAGGCCTCGAGCACGACGGCCTCGGCCCGCGCGTCCATCTCGGTGACGAGGTTGGTGGGCTGGCCCTTGTACTGGATGCGCCGGGACGCAGGCCACTCGGTGAGGAGCAGACGACCGGCCGCGCGCGCGGCCTCGACCGCCACGCGGCGTTCGAGCGAAGGCATGTTCGCGGAAAATCTACCACACGGTGGCTTGACAACCAATCGGGGCTCCGGGAGCATGACGGAGAACGCTTGCATGAGTGCCACGCGCCGTCCCCCCGCCGCCCGCGACGATTCCGTCGGTGGCCGGCGCCGCCGCCCCGCTCGCATCCACCCGGGGACGCTGCCCGGCACGTTGCCGCCGTCCGAGGCGCAGAGCCCCGTCGTCATCCGCGTCGTCCACTTCACGGCGGCGACGGTGCGCGAGTCGGAGCCCACGTCCATCGATGCCGCGCTCGCGGACGTCGCATCCGGCGGGGTCACGTGGATCGACGTCGACGGGCTGGGCGATCACGCGCTGCTGGCGCGGCTGGGCGAGCACTTCAAGCTGCATCCCCTCGCCGTCGAGGACGTCGTCAACATCCCCCAGCGCCCGAAGGTCGAGCGATACACCGACCACTACTTCACCGTGTTGCGGATGGTACGCCTGGGCCACGACGAGGAGCAGGTCAGCATGTTCTTCGGCCGCGACTGGGTCGTCACCATTCAGGAGCGAGGGGGGGGCGACGTCTTCGACCCGGTCCGACAGGCCATCCGGGAAGGGCGGGGGCGCGTACGCGCCGCCGGCGCCGATTTCCTCGCCTACCTCCTCATCGACGCGGTGGTCGACGGCTACTTCCCCGTGCTCGAGGTCGTGGGCGACCGGATGGAGGAGCTGGAGACGGAGGCCATCACCCGACCGTCGACCCAAACGCTGCGGGGGATGGAAGACCTGCGCCGGGACGTGATGCGGCTGCGCCGCGCGGTGTGGCCGCTGCGCGAAGAGGTGGCAATCTTACAACGGGAGGACTCGCCGGTGGTGACCCCGGAGACGCGCGTCTTCCTGCGCGACACCTACGATCACGCCGTGCAGGCGCTCGACATCGTGGAGACGCTGCGCGAGACGCGGGCGGCGCTGATGGAAGTCTACCTGTCGGCGCAGAACCAGCGGTTGAACGAGGTCATGAAGGTCCTGACCGTCATCGCGACCCTGTTCATCCCGCTCACGTTCATCGCCAGCATCTACGGGATGAATTTCAAGCACATGCCCGAGCTCGAGTGGCGCTACGGCTATTGGTGGGCGCTTGGCTTGATGGCGGCGGGCGCCACCGGCATGATCGTCTACTTCCGGCGCCGGGGGTGGTGGTGAGTCCCGACGGGCGCATCGTCGTGCTGGGCGTAGGCGGTGTGGGCGGCTACTTCGGCGGCAAGCTCGTCCGCGGCGGCGAGCCGGTGACCTTCGTCGCGCGCGGCGCCCATCTCCAGGCGCTGCGCACGCACGGGCTTCGCGTCCGCTCGGCGATCGAGGGGGAGTCGGTGGTGACGGTCGACGCCGTCGAGCGACCGGCGGGGCCCCCGGCGTCCGCGGTGATCGTCTCCGTGAAGTCGTTCGACACCGAAGCGGCGCTCCTGCTGGCCCGCCCGGTCATCGGCCCCGCCACCGCCGTCGTGTCGCTGCAGAACGGCGTCGACAACCTCGAGACGATCGACCGGGTGCTTGGGCCCGCTCACGCGATCGGCGGTGTCGCCTACGTGTTCGCGAGCATCGAGGCGCCGGGCGTGATCGCCCACCAGCTCAACGGAACCGTCGCGCTCGGCGAACGGGACGGCACGATGACGCCGCGCCTGGCCCGGCTGGAAGCCGCTTTCCAGCGCGCGGGGGTGCCGGTCAGCGTCACGACGGAGATCGTCCGCGTGCTGTGGGAGAAGTATCTGCTGATCTGCGCGCAGGCGGGACTGACGGCGCTCACGCGTTGCCCCATTGGCGTCATCCGGGAAACGCCGGAAACGTGGCGGCTGTATCGCACGGTGGTCGAGGAGCTGGCCGCCGTCGGCACCGCCGCCGGCGTCCGATTGCCCGCTGACGTCGTGGATCGGATCGTCGGGGCGGCGGCGGGACTGGGCGCGGGCGCGCGCTCCTCGATGTATCACGACCTCGTGGCGGGCAAGCGGCTGGAGCTCGAGGGCCTGCACGGCCACGCCGTCCGGCTCGGAGAGAAGCTCGGCGTCCCCACGCCCGTGCTCGCCGCAATCTATGCCGGCCTGAAGCCCCACGTCGCGGGCGCGCGGCCGTGAGGGGGCCCGCCCGGGCCGTCGCTCGCTATCTGGCGCGCTACCGGCGCCGCTACGGCGCGGGCGTGCTCTGCCTCGGCGCCGCCACCCTCATGTCGCTCGGCATCCCGTGGACGGTGAAGCGCGCCATCGAGGCGCTGGAGGCCGACGCCGCGCACGCTCCGGTCGCGGGCTATGCGCTGGTGATCCTCGCCCTGGACGTCGCCAACGGCCTCGCCCGCCTCGGCTCGCGCTTCTCGATCATCGGCGGCTCCCAGCGCATCGAGTACGACATCCGCAACGATCTGTACACCAGTCTTCAATCGTTTCCGCCGGCGTTCTACACGCACCATCCGACGGGCGACCTCATGGCCCGCGCCTCGAGCGACGTCTCGGCGGTCAAGTCGCTGGTGGGCTTCGGCACCATCAGCTTCGTCTCGACGATCTTCGCCTTCACGGGCGCGCTGAGCGCGATGTTCCTGATCGACGTCCGCCTGACCCTGTGGGCGATGGCGCCGTTTCCCGTCCTCGTCGTGCTGGCGCGCCGGTTCAACGCCACCATGACCGAGCGCACGCAGGCCGTCCAGAACCAGCTCGGCGTGGTGTCGGCGATCGTGCAGGAGCACCTGGCCGGGATGGCGGTGGTCCGCGCCTACACGATGGAAGCCCACGCTGGCCGGGAGTTCGCGCGCGCCAACGCCGAGTATCTCGAGCGCAGCCTGGCCCTGGCGCGGGTGAACGCGCGCTTCTCGCCGCTGACCGGGCTCATCAGCGGGCTGGGGATGCTGATCGTGCTCTGGCTCGGCGGCATCGCGGTGGCGGAAGGCCGGCTCACGCTCGGCGCGCTGGTGGCCTTCAACGGCTACCTCGCGTATCTGGCCTGGCCCACGCTCGCCCTTGGCTGGACGCTCTCCCTCGTGCGACGGGGGCTGACGTCGATGGCGCGCATCCAGGAAGTCAGCGCGGGCGCGCCGCGGCCCGGGGGCGCGGCGCCGGCGCCGGGCACGCCCGCGATCCGCTTCGAGCACGTCACGTTCGCCTACGATCCCGAGCGCGCCCCCGTGCTGCGCGACGTGTCGTTCGAGGTCGGCGCCGGCGAGATGGTCGCGATCGTGGGCCACACGGGTAGCGGCAAGTCCACGCTCGGCCTGCTCCTGTCCCGGCTCTGGGAGCCGCCGCTGGGAACGGTGTTCCTCGGCGACGTCGACGTGCGCACGCTCGCGCCCGGCGCGCTGCGGAGCGCCGTCGGCTACGTGCCGCAAGAGGCGTTTTTGTTCTCGCGCTCCATCGCCGACAACGTCACGCTCGGTCGAGACCACGTCAGCGCCGACCGGACCCGCGCGGCGGCGGGGGAGGCGGGGATCGCGGACGAGGTCGAGGCGTTCCCGGAGGGCTGGGAGACCGTCGTCGGCGAGCGCGGGTTGACGGTGTCCGGTGGCCAGCGGCAGCGACTGGCGCTGGCCCGCGCGCTCGCCGGCGAGCCCCGCGTGCTCGTGCTCGACGACGTCTTTGCCAGCGTCGATGCCATCAAGGAGGAAGAGATCGTCGCCAGCCTCACGTGCGTCCGGCAGGGGCGGACCGTGCTCCTGATGACCCACCGCCTGCGCGCGGCGCGGGCCGCCGACCGGATCGTGGTGCTCGCGGACGGCGCGGTGGTGGAGACGGGAACCCACGCCGCGCTCCTCACGGCGGGCGGGGTCTACGCGCGGCTGTGGCGGACGCAGGAGCTGGAGGCCGAGATCGCCCGTGGGTAAGGCGCGCAGGGACGACGACCACGACGAGATCCTCGGACGCGCGTTCGATCAGCGGCTGGTCGCGCGCCTGGCCAGGGCGGCGCGGCCGCACGCGCGGGTCATCGTCGCGTGCCTGGTCCTGTTCCCGGTGGCGGCGGCCGTCGAGCTGATGCAGCCGTACCTGCTCAAGGTCGCCATCGACGATCACATCCTGCACGCGGACTGGGTCGGGCTGTCGCGCGTCGCGGGATTCTTCCTCCTGACGCTGCTGGCGCTGTACGGTCTGCGCGTCGCCGAGGCCTATCTGCTCAACCTCACCGGGCAGCGGGTGATGCACGATCTGCGGGCGGCGCTCTTCAACCACCTCGTGCGCCAGGACGCCGCCTTCTTCGACCGCAACCCGGTCGGGCGGTTGATGACCCGGCTCCTCAACGACGTCGAAGCGGTCAGCGAAGCGTTCACGGGCGGGCTGTTCGCCGTGGTCGGCGACGTCATCACCCTCACCGGCGTCGTCATCGTCATGCTCTGGCTCGACTGGCGCCTGGCCCTGGTCACGTTTGCGCTGATCCCCCTGCTCACGGCGGTCGCGGCGTGGTTCCGGCTCCGCGCCCGCGACGCCTACCGCGAGGTGCGGCGCCGCCTGGCCCGTCTCAACGCCTTCCTCCAGGAATCGCTGCTGGGCATGACCGTCACCCAGCTCTTCGCCCGCGAGCGGCAGGAAGCGGAAAGCTTCCGCACGCTCAACGCCGACTATCGGCGCGCCCTCTTTGCGTCGACGATCTGGGAGGCGTCGCTCTACGCCGCCGTCGAAGCGCTCGGCTCCGCCACCATCGGGCTCCTGCTCTGGTACGGCGCCGGCCAGATCGTGGTCGGGGCGCTGAGCTTCGGCACCCTCGTTGCGTTCCTGCAATACACGAACCGGTTCTTCCTGCCCATCCGCGACCTCGGGGCCAAGTACACGGTGATGCAGTCGGCGATGGTGTCCTCGGAGCGGATCTTCGGTCTGCTCGACCGGCCGCCCGCCATCGTCGATCCCGTCGAGCCGCGGGTGGTCGCGCCGGCGGGCGGCGAGCCGCCGGTCCGCTTCGCGTCGGTGTGGTTCGCCTATGACGCCGAGCACTGGGTGTTGCGCGATTGCTCGTTCACGATCGCCTCCGGCGAGCACGTGGCCATCGTGGGCGCCACCGGCGAGGGCAAGAGCACGCTGGCCCGACTGCTGAACCGCTCCTACGACGTCGGCCGCGGGCGCGTCTGCGTGGACGGCGTCGACGTGCGCGAGTGGGATCTCGAGCATCTCCGCCGGCGGGTCGGCATCATCTTCCAGGACACCGTGCTCTTCACCGGCACGGTGGAAGCCAATCTTCGCGTCGGCCTGGACGGGCGCGTCGGGCGCGCCGAGCTCGAGCGCGCGGTGGAAGCGGCGCACGCGCGGCGGCTGGTGGACGCGCTGCCGCACGGCCTGGCCCAGGAGCTCGGCGAGCGGGGCGCGACACTGTCGCACGGCGAGCGTCAGCTCCTGGCCATCGCCCGGGCCGTCGTGTACAATCCCGCAATCCTCGTTCTCGATGAAGCCACTTCGAGTGTCGATCCCGAATCCGAGCGTATCGTTCGCACCGCGCTCGCTCGTCTCGTCGAGGGCCGCACGACGCTCACCATCGCGCACCGTCTGGCCACCGTCCGCGACGCGGACCGCATCCTCGTCCTGCGTCGTGGGCACATCCACGAGGAAGGCGGCCACGCCGACCTGCTCCGGAGTGG
>JBGPXN010000122.1:0-13254 GCA_041492755.1 Methylomirabilia bacterium
GAACTTCGACGCCGTGTAGGCGCCGCGCCGAGGCGTGCCGCGCTTGCCCGAGACCGACGCCATGTTGATGATCCGCCCGCTGCCGCGCGATAGCATGTGAGGGATCACGGCTCGGCTCATCAAGAACGTGCCCTTGAGATTGACGTCGACAACGAGGTCCCATGCCTCTTCCGGCACTTCCCAGAGTAGACGGCGATCGGCGCCGTGAGGTGCGGCCGCGTTGTTGACGAGCACGTCGATGTGGCCAAACCGCGCGAGCGTCTCCGAGACGAAGCGTTCGGCGTCGGCGGCACGACTCACGTCGCCCACGATCGTGAGGACGCGACGCCCGAGGCCCTCGATCTCCGCGGCCAGGCTCTCGAGGCCTTTCCAGCCGAGGCGTATTTCCTCCAGCCCTTCGTCGTTCTCGTTCCGCGCCCCGCCAGTGGCGATGTCGGTCGCGACGACGTCGGCACCCGCGCGTGCGAACGCGACTGAGATCGCGCGGCCCATCCCGCGTGCCCGCGCACATCCAGTGACCAGTGCGATCTTTCCGTCGAATTCGCTCACAGGAGGGACCTCCTTAGGGTTACGTCGGCTGCGCGCTCGCTGCCGCGTTCAGCCAGTGTGATACGATCTCGCGCATGAAGTACAGGGTCGTCATCGAGCAGGACGAAAATGGGGTTTTCGTCGCTCAGTGTCCCGCATTGCCGGGCTGCGTCGCCCAGGGCTCGACCCGAGGCGAGGCGCTTGCCAACATTCGCGACGCCATCCAGGGCTATCTCGAAAGCCTGAAGGAGCACAACGAGCCGGTCCCGCCCCCGATCAGCGAGGAGATCGTCGAGATCGCAATGTGATGGCAGACCGGGAGCCACATCGTCCTCCGCCACCAGAATCCTCCCTACCGGCGCCTGACTGTCCCTGACCACAGGGAGCTCGCCAAGGGCACCCTACGCAGCTTGATCCGGGAAGCTGGTCTCACCGTCGAGGAGTTTGCCGCCCTCCTGTAGTCGCGTCACTCATCGCTACTGCGGGCCCCGTTCACGACCACCGGCCGAATCCTATTATGCTGGCCCCATGAGGGTGCGCCGGCTCGACCACTTCGGCGTGGACGTCACGGACCTCCGGCGCGCCGAGCGCTTCTACACCGAGGTGCTGGGTATGCGGGTCGAGATGCGGCTGCCCGAGCAGGTGCTCTTGAGATACGACACGGGCGCCTGCGCTCTGTTCCTGAGGCCGGGCCGGGTTCCGGGCGGTCTCGACCAGATCGAGAACCCGCTGGGAAAGAGCCATCACGCGTTCGAGGTCGACTTCGAGGACCTGGTCCGCGCGCAGGCGCTGTTCCGCGAGCGCGGCATCCCGTTCCACGCCCCGATCGACTGGGGCGATCACGACTGTCTCTACTTTCTCGATCCCGACGGCAACCTCCTCGAGCTCGTAGGTTATCGAGCGCAGCCACAAGCGACCGCCGGCGACGGCGGCCGCTGATCACGTCGCTGCGGTCTCGATCTCCACGCCGTTGAGCACGGTGCGGCCGGTGACCGGCACCGGGCGCAGCAGCGCCTGCATGACGAAGCAGCCGCGCTCGGCGTTGCGGACGACGCGCGCGACGCGTTCGGGCGGATCCGGCGAGTCGATCTCCAGCACGGTCTCGGCGCCGACCATGGCCGCGTCGACGGAATCTTGAAGAATCGAGCCCTCGACGCCATAGCGCGCGGTCACGCGCATCCGCATCCCGTCGATCGTGACCTTCAGCATGTGCCCGTACCGGGACACCTGGGTCATGAGTCAGAAGGCGAGCGCGGCGGTGAAGTACATGAGCGGCGTGGGCGCCGAGCCGAGGCCGCCGAGGCTCGATCCCTCGTCGCACGCGAACGTCATGTGACCGGTGCCGCCCCGGCTCGTGGTCGCAATCTTCAAGAACGGCGTGACCGACTGCACGTCGGCCTCGAACACGATCTCACGTTTGGTGACGCGCGGGTCGAGGCCTTCGGGTGTCTGGGGCATGGTCGTCCTCACTTTCGAGCGACAGTCCCTTTCGATCGACAGTTCATTGACAGTAGACCGCGGCGCCCTATATAAGCGCTGGGTGGACGGTAAGCGCGGCGCCCGCGACGCACAAGGGGTACGGCTCGACCTGTTCCTCGGCATCGCCGGAGCGCGCTGAGGAGCGCGGCGCCATACTCACCAGCGATCGGCTGATGGGCGGGGCGCTGGCGGTGATCGCGGTCTTCGTCCTCGTGGAGAGCCGGAAGCTGCCGCTCGGTTCGCTGCGCAACCCCGGCCCCGCCTATCTGCCGGTGCTCCTCGCGCTCCTCCTGCTCGCTTTCGCCGTCGCCATCCTGGCTCTCGGCGCCCGGGCGCCGCTGGTGAGCCAGCTCGGGTGGTCGGAGTGGCGCACCGCGATGGCGATCCTGCTCGTGTGCGCCTTCGACGCGCTGGCGCTCGAGCGGCTCGGCTACCGGATCAGCATCGCCGCGAGCCTGCTCTTCCTCATCGGCGTCGTCGAGCGCAAGTCGGTGGTCCTCGCCGTGCTCGTGTCGGTGGGGCTCGCCGCCGGGTCGTTCTATCTCTTCGAGGGGCTGCTGAGAGTGCCGCTGCCGCGCGGCCCGTTCGGGATCTGAGCGCGACGGACGGGATCTGAGCGCGATGGGCGAGGTCATCCAGAACCTCTACCTCGGATTCTCGGTGGCTTTGTCGCCGCCGATCCTGTTCTACGCGTTCGTCGGCTGTGTGGTCGGCACCCTCGTGGGGGTGCTTCCCGGCGTCGGGCCGCTGGCCGGGATCAGCCTGCTGCTCCCGGCGACGTTCGGTCTCGACGCGACCCGGGCCATCGTGATGCTCGCGGGCATCTACTACGGCGCGATGTACGGCGGATCGACCACGTCTATCCTCATGCGCATCCCCGGCGAGGCGGCGTCGGTGATGACGTGCATCGACGGCTACGCGATGGCCCGCAAGGGCCGGGCCGGCGCGGCGCTGGCCATCGCCGCCGTCGGCTCCTACATCGCCGGCACGGTCAGCGTCGTCGGCCTGATGTTCCTGGCCCCGCCGCTGGCGGCGTTCGCCTTGCGCTTCGGGCCCCCCGAATACTTCGCGCTGTTGCTGCTCGGGTTGCTGGTGCTCGCGTACATGTCGAGCGGCTCGATGATCAAGGCGCTGGCGATGGCGGCGTTCGGTCTGCTCCTCGGCATGATCGGCATCGACCAGATGACGGGATACTTCCGCTTCGCCTTTGGCGTCGTCGAGCTGGGCGACGGGATCGGCATCGTGCCCGTCGCGGTGGGACTCTTCGGGCTCTCGGAAATCCTCGAGTCGGCCGGGCAGAAGACGCCGCCGGACGTCAAGCAGCCCAAGCTGCGCGATCTGCTGCCATCGCGACAGGAGTGGCGCGAGTCGGGCATGCCCATCGCCCGCGGCACCGTGCTCGGCTTCCTCATCGGCATCGTGCCGGGCTCGGCCCACGTCATCTCGAGCTTCGTGTCCTACGCGGTCGAGCGGAAGCTGTCCAAGCATCCGGAGGAGTTCGGACACGGCGCGGTCGCGGGCGTGGCCGGACCGGAGTCGGCGAACAACTCCGCCACCTCCGGCGCGTTCGTGCCGATGCTGGCGCTCGGCGTGCCGTCGGGGCCGATCCCGGCGGTGATGCTCGCCGCCATGATGGTCCACGGCATCGCGCCGGGGCCGCTGCTCATCAAGGCCCAGCCCGAGCTGTTCTGGGGCTTCATCGCGTCGATGTACGTGGGCAACGTGATGCTGCTGATTCTCAACCTGCCGCTCGTCGGAATCTTCGTGAACCTGCTCCGCATCCCGTATCCGGTGCTCTATCCCGCCATCCTCATCTTCTGCATCCTCGGCGTCTACGCCGTGAACGGCAGCGTGGTCGACGTCTGGATCATGCTCGTCATGGGCGGGGTTGGATACGTGATCCGCAAGTGCGGCTTCGAGACGGCACCCGTCGTGCTCGGCCTCGTGCTGGCGCCGCTGCTCGAGATGAGCTTGCGGCAGTCGCTGGCGATGTCGGACGGCTCCTACGCCATCTTCCTCACGCGCCCGATCGCGACGACGCAGCTGGGGGTCGGGCTGCTGCTGCTCGTGCTCAGCCTGCGCCCGCTGTTGACGAAAGGTCTCGACTGGCGCGCCCGGTTGGCGCTCGCCGAAAGAGGAGAGACGCGATGAAGCGTTCGCTCACCATGGTGCTGGCCGCGCTCGCCCTCGCCGGTCCCCCGGCCCTCGCCGGCCTCGCGGTCCTGTCCGGCCTCGCCCCGGTCGCCGGCGCCCAGGACGCCTTCCCGTCGCGACCGGTCACGCTCGTCGCGCCGTTCCCGCCGGGCGGGGTGGCCGATCTCACCGCGCGCCCGGTCGCGGCCGCGATGGAGAGAGTGTTCAAGGCGCCCGTGGGCGTGGTCAACAAGACCGGCGCGGCCGGCGCCGTCGGCATGCAGTTCGTGGCCACCAGCAAGCCGGACGGCTACACGCTGCTGCTGGCGCTGTCGAGCATCGCGATCATCCCCGAGGCGGACAAGCTGTTCGGTCGCCCGCCCGCGTTCACGGTGGACCAGTTCGAGCCCATCGCGCTGGTGTCGGCCGATCCCACCATCCTCGTCGTCCGTGCCGAGAGCCCGTGGAAGACGGCGCGGGAGTTCCTCGAAGACGCCAGGAAGCGTCCCAACCAGATCTCGTTCAGCTCGTCGGGCGTGTACGGCACCCTGCACATGGCGATGGAGCTGCTGTCGCACGCGGCCGGCGTGAAGCTGCGCCACGTGCCCTACGCCGGCGCCGGTCCGGCGCTCACCGCGATCCTGGGCGGGCACGTCGACGCGCTGGCCTCCGGGCCTGCGGTCGTGCTGCCGCACATCAAAGCCGGCAAGCTGCGCGCGCTCGCGGGGTGGGGGGACAAGCGCGTCGCCGCGCTCCCCGACGTGCCGACGTTCAAGGAGCTCGGATATCCCGACGCCGAGTTCTACATCTGGGCGGGACTGTTCGCGCCCAGGGGCACGCCGGAGCCGGTGCTCGCGAAGCTGCGCGACACCGTGCGCGCGGCCGTTGGCGATCCCGATTTCAAAGCCGCCATGGACAAGCTCGAGACGCCCATCACGTTCAAGCAGGGCGACGAGTTCCGGAAGTTCTTCGACGCCGACGCCAAGCGACTGGCCGAGGGCGTGCGCAAGGTGGGGCGCCTCGAGACGAAATAGCCCCGATTCGGAACGCTGGCGCGTGCCCAGGGCCCCGGCAAAGTCCGCTGCTCGGATGGTGAGCCGCTCCACCGCCTGCTGCAGGAGGGGGATTGCCGTGGCGACCTCGCCGCGTTCCAGGTGGGCCCAGCCCAGCACTCCCGAGGTGAGACTGGACGCCATCGGGTCCCGCGACGTCTCGACGGCTTGGCGGGCGATCCCGAGAGCAAGGTCGAGGTCTCCGCGCAAGATGTGGGCCCAGGCGCCGCCGTAGCCCGCCTCCGCGATGAGCGGGGCATCGGCGGTTGAGACGCCGATCGCCTCGTGGCGGTGGCGATGTGGGTCGCGCCGTGAGCCCGGGACCTGGCGTATCCATCGGTGGGCATTGGCACGCCGCTCGACGCGCGGTACCCAGGGGGATGGCGTGTGCCGAGCCCGTGTATCGTCCGCGAGACGCCGAGCACACCGTGCTCCATCGGGTCATCGGCGTACACCTGGACGCGTTCCTGCGCGCGGCCGCCGAGGCCGGCGACGGCGTGGGCCTCCCGCAGTTCGTCGAGCGCGAGTTCCGGGAGTTCCTGACGTGTGGCGTGTTCGAGGGCGGCGTGGCGCGCTTTCGCTGCGAGGGCTGCGCGCTCGAGCACCTGGTGCCGTTTTCCTGCAAGGGGCGGGGCTTCTGCCCGAGCTGTGGGGGCCGCCAGATGACCGAGCGGGCCGCCCATCTGGTGGACGCGGTGCTGCCGCGGGTGCCGGTGCGGCAGTGGGTTCTCACGGTGCCGTATCGGTTGCGGTACCGGCTGGCGTGGGATCACGGGCTGAGCCGCGCGGTGCTGGGAGTGTACGCGCGTGGGCTGCTCGACGTCTACGTGCGCGGCGCCCGCGGGCGCGGCATCGACGCAGGGCGTACGGGCCTGGTCACCGTGATGCAGCGCGCGGGAAGCGGGCTGAACGCGAACCTCCACTTTCACACGCTGGCGCTGGACGGGGTGTTCAGCGAGGGCCACGGGGGCGCGCTCGAGTTTCATCCGGCGCCCGCACTCCGCGCCCCGAGGTGGCGGAGCTGCTCGCCACGGTCCGCCACCGGGTCCGGCGGCTCCTCGTGCGCCGGGGCCTGGAACCCGGCAGCGACGCGACGGAGCTGGAGGATCGGCTCGCCGAGGAGTCCCCCGCACTGGCCGGGATCGTCGGCGCTTCGATCCAAGGGCGGGTGGCGCTGGGCCCTCGCGCGGGGGCGCGGGTGCGGCGACTCGGGCGCGACGTGGATCTCGAGACCGTGACCTCTCGGGGGCCTCGTCAGGCCCATCTGGAAGGGTTCGATCTGCACGCCAATGTGTGGGTGTCGGCCAACGACCCGCGGCCGTGGGGTCAGCGCCGCAAGCTTCTCCAGGAACACCGGTGGCTGGGCCACGGTGGGTCAAATTTCGATTGACACGTTTACACTTCACCGCCACCGTTGTGCCCCAGCGTAGCCGCCAGTGAGCCCGCTGGGGATTGAAGCAGAGACGCATCCGCTCGGAATCTAGGGAGGGTCCCGTGACGATGCCTTGCCGCTTGATCCCGCTCGCCCTGGTATTGCTGGTAGCTTTCCCGACCTCTACGCTCGCCGCCGGCGTCATGCCACTGTTCGATCTCAGTAGCCCATCGGGGGGCCCGTTTCCGAGCGACCTGTTCACGGCGCCCGACAGCACCCAAAACACCGGCGTGCACATGGACCTACCCAAGCCGGACTGTAGCGTGCGTCCCTCGGACTGCGCCGACCTGGACGGCATCAACACCCTTGACGGCTTCAACTTGCAGCTACGCCTCAGCATTCCGTTCAGCGGGCCCATCGACCCGGCGTCGGTCACGAGCGCAACCGTCTTCCTCGTTGATCTCGGCGACACCCTGGGTGGCACTGGCGGCGCCGTGATCGGCCTCAATCAAGTCGTGTGGGACCCAGCGACGAACACCCTCTACGCCGAGTCCGATCAGCTGCTGGACCAGCACTCGCGCTGGGCGCTCGTCGTGACCAACGGCGTCCGCGACGCGGACGGCGATCCCATCGAAGCCGGGGGTTTTTCCACGTTCCGACACGATCTGAACTTCGGCCAGACGAAGGACCGAGCGCTCAAGGTATATCGAAAGACGCTGATCGACACGATCGATGCACTCGCGGCCATGGGTCTCGACGAGTCCCGCATCGCGGCGATGAGCGTCTTCTCGACGCTGAGCGCGACCGCCCTGCTCGAAAAGGTCCGCGACCAGATCAAGGCGGCGGTGCCGGCGCCCGCGACGATGCTGGGGACATTCCCACTCGCCTCGGTCAGCTCGATCCAGTTCAAGAAACAAACCGGCACGGCGACCTTCAGCACGTCCAACCTGCCGCTTGGGTCGGTGGCGGGTTTGACCATTGTCCCGGGCGTCGGTGCAATCGCCTTTGGTCAGTACGCGGCGCCCGACTACCGCACCGCCGTCGGCGTCATCCCGTCCACCGCAACGCGGACCGGAACGCCGGTGGTCCAGAACACGAGGGACGTCTTCTTCAATCTCATCGTGCCGAGCGGTCCGCCGCCTGCCGACGGGTGGCCGGTGGTCATCTGGGGCCACGGCAACTCGGGCAACAAGCAAGGGACCTTGTTTAACGTCGCCGCGAAGTTCGCGTCTCACGGGCTCGCATCGATCGGAATCAATGTCATCGGCAACGGGGGCGGCCCATTGGGCACGCTGACGATCGTTCCAACCGTCGGCGATCCGGTGACGATCCCGGCCGGCGGGCGGGCTCGCGATGTGAACAGCGACGGAGTCATCACCGAGCCGGAGGATGGCGCCCTCAAAGATCGCGTCCGCCAGACCGTCATCGACCTGCTGCAACTGGTGCGCGTGATCCAGACGGGCGGCATTCCGGCGTTGAACGCTTCGCGTATCTACTACGCCGGTCAGTCCCTGGGCGGCCAGTACGGTACGCTCCTCCTTGCCATCGACCCCGATGTCCGGGCGGGCGTACTGAACGTCCCCGGGGGCTCGAACAGCGAGATCGGGCGGCTCAGTCCTGTCTTCCGGTCCGGGTTCGGACTGTCACTCGTGAGCCGCGTGCCGTCACTCCTGAACGCGCCGCTCGGCGCTCCATTCTTCGGCATCAACGAGAACATTCCGTTTCGTGACCAGCCCCCCGTGGTCAATACGGTTTTCGGTGCGCCAGCGATTCAGGAAGTGGTCGACCGCACAGAGTGGTTGCAGCAAGTCTTCAATCCCGTCGCATACTCCCCGCACATCCGGAAGAGTCCGTTGACCGGCGCGGGCGCCAAGCCAGTCATCGTCCAGTTCGGCAAGGGCGACGAGACGAACCCGAATCCTACCCAGAGCGCCCAGGTCCGGGCCGGCGATCTCACTGATCGCGTGACGTACTTCCGGAACGATCTCGCGTTCTCCGACGATTCAACGACGCCGAAGGACCCGCACGGTTTCCTCACCAACCTCCCCGCTGAGACCTCACCCGGGCACCCGCTCGCGCGCGTGATCGCCCTCGACGCTCAGGAGCAGATCGCGACGTTCCTGGCGTCCGACGGCACGGTCACCATCGATCCTGACGGTGTGTTGCCCTATTTCGAAGTGCCGATCGTGGGGCCGCTCCCGGAAGCGCTGAACTTCATTCCCTAGCGTCGGGTCGCGCAGTCGGAGTGCGACGGCGACGTGACCGCGGTGCGGTTCTCCTGTTCCCGAACGACGTCGCAAGCCGCAGGTCCGCCCTGGTGAACCCACCTTCGGACCCATGCCGCGCGAGGGCTGCCCGAGCTTCCGCGTACGTAATGAGTGCGGTGGCCACTGCTTCGGCATGCTCGACGCGACTCACGACCCTGAGAACGCGGACCTCATCTGCGAACACTCGCCGATCGTCTCGCAACAGCAGCTTGGCTTCACGACTTCACCGACGAGGAGCGCGCACGCGTCAAGCCGGTGAGGATAGGCAACATGAACGGCATTCGGAGGCGGTCGCCCCTTCCTTGGCCCCCGTCAACTTGACGTAACCTACCAGACTCGGACGTTCGGAGCCGATGGCACAGCTGCGCCCAGGGTCGCCCCTTCTGGGCGCCGCCGTACGCGGTCGGCATGTGCGGCGCGACGTCGTCGAGATCCGCCGCGCTCCAGGCGGCGACCACGCCGGGCACGGCGCGCGCGCGCGCCACGTCGACCCTGACGACGCGCGCGTGAGCCTCGACGCTCCGTACGATGCCGAGGTGCAGCAACCTCTCGCGCGTGAGGTCGTCGAGGAACCGGCCGCCGCCGGAGAGAAGCCGTTGATCTTCCTTGCGTCGTGGAGACGTGCCGATCATGCTCGGGAATCTACCACGGGCCGAGCGGCCGCCCTCGGCTAGAGTGTGATCGGGAGGGCTGCGATAGAGGCCTACGCCGCGCGCGGGAAGCTCGTGAAGACCCTGCTGCTGGGAAACCTTCTCGGGGCGCTCCTGACCTGGTTCTACTTCACCTTCATCGACTACACGGCCACCGTCGTGCCGGCGGCGACGCTGGGGCTCGACGTCCTCTATTTCATCGTCGGCTTCTCGCTGATCAGCGGCGTCGGCGTCGCCTGGGGCATCAGGTGGGCGCGGCCCCTGCGCGATCTCGGGACGTCCGCCGGCGTCGATCCGGCGATCGTCCGCCGCCGCGCGATCCTGCTCCCGTTCGTCTTCACCGCGATCACGATCTGCGGATGGGTGCTGGCCGGAATCGTCTGGGGCGTCCTCCAGCCCATCCTGTTCGGGTCCTTCTCGCCGGCGCGCTCGCTGCGCGCGATGTTCGGCATCACCGGCATCGCCGGCACGGTGACGGCCGCGTTCATCTTCTTCTCCGTCGAGTATCAGTGGCGCCGCGTGCTCCCGGCGTTCTTCCCCGCCGGAGACCTGAGCGCGGTGCCCGGCGTGCTCCGGCTGCGGGTCCGCACGCGCCTCCTCGTGATCTTCCTGATCCTGAGCGTCGTCCCGCTCTCGCTCCTGGGCGTGCTGGCCTACACGCGGGCCTCGGCGCTCCTCGGCGCGGCGCCGGCCGCGGCGCCGGGGATCGTCGCGAACATGCTGGTGTTCATCGTCTTCATCGTCGCCGCCGGCACGCTCACGGCGATCGGGCTCTCGGCCTTCGTCGCCAACAGCGTCGCCGCGCCGCTGCTCGGGCTCCAGGGCGCGATGCGGGCGGTGGAGCAGGGGAACCTCGACGCCAGCTGCGCGGTCGTGACCAACGACGAGCTCGGCGCGGTGGCGGAGGGCTTCAACCAGATGGTCCAGGGGCTCAAGGCGAACGAGTTCCTGAAGGAGACGTTCGGCAAGTACGTGAGCCGCGAGATCCGGGACGAGATCCTGGCGGGCCGGATCTCGCTCGAGGGCGAGGCGCAGGAGGTGACCATCCTCTTCTCGGATCTCCGGGACTTCACGCCCTGGGTGGAGGCCACCGCCCCCCGCGAGGTGGTCCGCGACCTCAACGCGTACTTCACCGAGATGGACGGCGCCATCCGGGAGCACCGCGGGCTGGTGGTCCAGTTCATCGGCGACGAGATCGAGGCGGTGTTCGGCGCGCCCGTCGCGTACGCCACGCACGCGGAAATGGCGGTGCGGGCCGCGCTCGACATGCGCGGGCGGCTGTCGGCGTGGAACGCCGAGCGCGTGCGGGCCGGGAAAGTCCCGCTCCGCCACGGCATCGGGATCCACACGGGGCGAGTGCTCGCCGGGAACATCGGGAGCTCCGAGCGGCACGCCTACGCCCTCGTCGGCGATCCGGTCAACCTCGCGTCCCGGATCCAGAGTCTCAACAAGGAATTTGGCTCCGACATCCTCGTCAGCGGGGACACGCGCCGGCGGCTCGACGGGGCGTTTCAGCTCGTGCAGCTGCCGGCGGTGCAGGTCAAAGGGAAGTCAGTGGAGGTCGAGGTCTACCGGCTCGCTTGACGGCCGCCGGCGTGGGCGGAGGCCGGGGTCGGGGGTGCCTGGCTCGACCCGACGGCTCTCACTACGTCGCGGCGGAACCATCTGCTCAGCGCGCGAGCTACGCTGCCTACACGGGTCGAGCCAGGCACCCCCGACCCCGGCGCCCGCCCATGCCGGCGGTCATCGCGGAATCAACGGGGCGGGGCCTGTTGCGAATTCGAGGAGCGCCACGGGTTCCCCGGGGCGCTCCGAGCGATGGGGGGTTTGCTCAGAAATGACCAAGAACCCCAGGCCGACTGGCGCACGGGCGCCATCCTAACCAGCGACAACACCGCGGTCAAGGGGCGGACGGACCAGACCTGATGGCGTCTCGCGGCGCCGGGAGGCGCCCGTCGTATAGGGGCGACCGCTGCGGCTGCTTCCTCGCCTCAAGCTGGCGAGCTCAGGGCGCGGGGCCTGGCTCGGGTGGGGCGGGGCCGGGACTCTGCCCCGAGCGGGAGAGGCCCAGGTGAGCGAGGATCCGCCGAATGACGGCCGGGTCGTGGATGGTTGCGATCAGGCGCAGGCGGCCCCCACAGCGGGGACAGGCCAGCACGTCGATCGCAAAGGCTCGGTGCATGAGGGCCGCCCAGGTCCAGGAGCGCGGAGTGGTCGTCCCCCCTGGCCCGCCCGGACTCGGCACCGGAGGAGCCGCGCTGCCCGCCGAGCCCGTGGGCTCGGGCCCGCGCCGGCCGTAGGCGATCACGCGCTCGCGCCATCGGGCGTGCGGGGCCACCACGCCGTGGCAGATGATCAGATTGCTTTCGGGCCATGGCCGCCAGACGTTCCAAGAACTCCAGCGGCTCGAACACCAACTCTCTCGTGCCGTCGTGCTGTACCATCGGCTCCGAACGTCCGAGTCTGGTAGGTTACGTCACGTTGACGGGGGCCGAGGAAGGGGCGACCGCCTCCGAATGCCGTTCATGTTGCCTATCATCTCGCGCGGGTGCGCGCGCGCGAAGGCCACGATCGCCTCCTGCTCCCACCTCTCCAGCCTGATCGCGCGGCACCATCGCGTTGTGCTCGTTCGCCTTGCCGTAACGCTGCTTCCAGTCGAAGTACTTGCTCGCGCCCAGCCCGGGCCAGCCGAGCACCCGCGTGGCCGACAGCTCGGTCTCGGCACTCCAGGTGGCCACGAAGTCGATCACGGCGTCCCGCGTGTCGGGGGGCAGGATCGGCCCCGGCTTCTACGACCTGGACGTTCGACGCCAGTTCCTGGCGCGCCAGGGGATCACCACCCAGGTCCTGTGCGCGCCCCCGTTCGTCTTCTACTACTGGCTCCCGTCGGCCGCATGGCCGAGCCGGAGGAGATCGCCGACGTCGTGCTGGTTCCTGGCCTCGGACGTCGCGCCTACATCACCGGGGCCACGCTGGACGTCACCGGCGGCCTGGTGGTGGTCTGAACAGGCGAGATGCTGTGCCATCGGGCTGAACCCTGGGGAGGCCGCGTCCCCACGTGGCGCACTTCCGAGTTGGTCCCTTATGTCAGGGCGCGGTGCCCTGGGCACCGCGCCCTGGGCACCGCGCGGGCCCGGCCGGTCCGGCCCGGGGCCCCGCCGCCCCCGCTCCCCCCGGTAATGTTGGCTACGCTCCACGACCCCGCTGAGCTGTCTGGGCGTCGCTTTGGGTTGGTTGGCCAGCCACAGCGTGCAGGGTGATGCCCGCACGCGTCAACTTGCCCGGAGCGCGGCCCTCAGCTTCGACGACCCCGCCCTCGACATCGTGATGGCTGTGGCCCCGGCCGGGGCTCTGCGAGCCGTGCCGCCACCTCGAGAGCCTGACGAAGCCGGGCGTGATGGGCGCGCGGGCCCACCGCAGCGGGCTCCGCGCGCAGATCCCCACTGAGGGCGTGATCCGCTCCGGCGACGTCGGCCGGCCGGCCGCGGAAGCCAACATCCGGGAACTCCTTGGCCCCTCCGCCCGCCCTCAGGCGCCCATTCACGGGCGGCCTCGGGAGCGGGTAGGATACCGCCACGATGAGGACGGACGACATCACCTCCACGCTGCCCCGCCTCCTCTCCACGGTGAAGCGCCCGGGCGACTTCTCTGCGGCCGGGGCCGTCGATCTTCCGGTGATGCGCGCGGACGTCGACGGGCTCGGGGTCCTTGGCCTCCCCATCCCGCTGGCTCAGGCAGAGGCGCTGGCACGACTCGCCACCCCCGCGCCCTAC